>NZ_BBMP01000004.1 GCF_000755245.1 Halococcus sediminicola
GGTATGTCTGCCGTGGCTTGGTCGTGACTAGCTGCACTACCTGTGTGGTATCCTGCTCCTGCTACCTCGTGCGCTGGAGGAGAACAGCGTGGTTGACGTCAATGGGGTGGAAGAAGCCGACGCCAGAGCAGAGGAGTTTGTCTGGGCTGGGGGGGTCGAAGATGTGGAGAAAGTATGTTTTTTTTTTCAAGCAGAAGACGGCATACGAGATCAGCCTCGGTCTCGTGGGCTCGGAGATGTGTATAAGAGACAGGTATTGGGATGGATAAACATTTCTGTTGCATATCACGGTCCCTCGTGCTGGACACTCCATCCATGGGGACCAACGATGTCGGCGATAGGATAGGGAACCATCAAATACGACGGCATAAGCAGTATCGTTGTCAACAAGGGAGAGCGTTCGCCGCGGGCCATCATCAAGTGGAACTCTCTGCCTCGACCGTTCGGCCACAGGATTCACAGTCTTGCTGGTGGCGGTAGTAGAGCAGTCCGGCGAAGAGTGCAACCGAAACCGCTCCCAGCAGCGGACGATATGGGTCGAAGTACGTCATCAACATGGAATTGCTGAACAACGCGAGCAGGAACACGTTGCAGATCGGACAACCGAAGGCGAGAAAGCCTGCGATAGTGCTGCCGAAGGCCAGGCGGTCGTCCTTCGAGCGATCGGTCGTCGACTGTTGGGCGACGTATATGCCGGCGAACAACGAGGTGAGGACGAGGAACGTGTAATCGAAGAGGGTTCGTGGAACCATTCGAACGTACAGCGGGTTCGGGAGAAGACCAGTTACGATCCCGAACAGGAGAAACGACCCGATGCTGACCGCTGCGCCCTTCGCAACTGTAGTCCGCGTTGGTGGCATCGACTCGACCGAGGAGCGAGGTAACCCTAAAAGCGGGTGACGATTCGCTGGCTCAGCAAAAGAGCCCGTGTATTTAGGGGAACGTCTCGGTAATGAGACCGTGAGTGAGGATACTGATGACGCCGCGATCTTCCGTCTCCTCGACGACCAGTATGCGCGCTGTATCCTCACGGCAACGAGTGACGAACCTATGTCAGCAAAAGAACTCGGGGACGCGTGCGATGCATCGCTGTCGACCGTCTACCGACGCGCCGACGAGCTCCAACAGCATGGCCTGCTTGACGAGTATACGAAGGTCGATGAGGATGGACACCATTTCAGCCTGTACCAAGCGACTGTCGAAAACATCAACGTCGAATTCGACGCCGGAACCGTGAGCGTCTCCGTTTCGAGGCGGTCCGATCCGGCCGACCGGTTCGCTCACATCTGGGATGGAATGCGGGAGTCGGATCAATGAACATAGTGTTGATCGGCGGAAAACTTCTCGTCGTTGTGCTCGGGTTGCTAATTGCCTATCAAGGCTATCGAGCATATCGGCGACAGCAGAGTCGGCCGATGTTGTTCACGTCGGTCGGCTTCCTGTTTCTCAGTCTCGGGAGTGCAATCGACTGCTCGCTCCTAGCCCAGATGAACCTCAAATCCCCTCTCTCAGGGCTGATTCAAACCTGTGTATTGACCACTGGTATGATATTTGTCTTACACTCGATCTATCGTTGATCACTGATTACAAGATGGACGATTCAAAACTCACACGACGGACGGTACTCGGTGGAATCGCTACGGTTGGGATTGGCGGCGGTGTCGTCTATGGGGCTTCCACGCTCGGATCCGATACCTCGTCGACCGTTTCAGCCGAGATGCACGCAACGAACGGCACGGGTGCGTTCGACATTGAACTCAGTGGGCGTCCGGTCATGGGCGCGCTCGATGCCCCAGTTAGCATCTATTACTGGAGCGAGTATCAGTGTCCGTTCTGTGAGCGCTTCGAAAGCGATACGCTGCCGAAACTCATCGAGAATCACGTCTCAACCGGCGATGTGCGTGTGATCTTCATCGAATTTCCCTACATCGGAAAGAATTCGATGACTGCCGCCGTGATGAACGAATGTGTCTGGCGACAGGTCAAGGGATCGAACCCGAATGCCTACTGGCGGTGGCATTCGGCAGTCTTCGATGCCCAAGGGAAGGAAAACTCCGGCTGGGCCTCGAAATCGAGTTTGTTTGATATCACACGCGGCGTCAACGGGGTTTCGGCGAGCGGGGTCGAACAGTGTATGAACCGGAATCGCAAGTCGATCGAGAAGAGTATCGAGACGGACAGCCAGCGGGCACGCGCGCTCGGTATCAGCGGCACGCCGGGGTTCATCGTCTACAATCGCCAGTCCGAAAAAAGCGGGAAGATCGTCGGTGCACAGCCGTACGATCAGTTCGAATCCGCCATTGAACAGGTGAAGAACTCGTGATCGATCGACGAGGGTGTGGAGCATGAGCGTCGAACGCTCGACCGGTGCTGACGGCGGCCTCGTGGCAGCGCTGTCGTTCCCGTTGACGACGAACCGCCGGGCGCTCGGTGCAGTCGTGGTTGCGGTCGTGACGTACGTCGGACTCGTGTTGAGTTCCTTTCCCGAATACTCCGCCCAGATGCTCGCCGCCGGCTTCGGCTATCTCGACGAGGCGGTGCTCGCGCTGACGGCGAACACGTACGCGACCATCGGTCCGTTCGGGCTAGGGTTGATTGTTATGTATGCGGTGCTCACGGCCGTTGCGCTGACGAACGTCGTCACGCAACTCCGGCTACAGGACATCTCGGGCGTGCGCGACCTGCTTGGCGTCGTGCCGGGCCTGCTCGCCTCGGGCTGTGCGAGTTGCGGGGCGGGTGTGCTCGGCCTGCTGGGCTTCGCCGGCGCGCTCGCCGCGATGCCGTTCAATGGGAACCTCCTTCGACTGGGTGGCATCGCTTTGTTGCTCTTCTTCCTCGCACGGTCTGGCGACCCGCGTACCTGTCAGGTGAGCTGATGTGATCGCTATCGACCAACCGTCACTGCTGACGGCGGCGTACGCGGCGGGCGTGTTGATGTTCTTCGCACCGTGTAGCGTCGGCCTGCTCCCCGCATATCTGACCTACTACTTCACCCACGACAACGCCGAAACCGATGGCGGAATCACAATCTCGGAGAACCCACGGGCGGGCGGCGACTCGGGAAGCTTCGCACGACAGTTGTTGCTCGCGAACGGCGTCCTGCTCTTTCTCGCCGGGGCGATCCCGCTGTTCTACATGGCGACGGCGGGGATCCGTCTGCTGTTGCCTGGCTACGAGATCGTCGTCCCGCTCGCAAAACTCGGCACCGGGAGCTATCTCCCGCCGGTAGCGGCGGTGTTCCTCGGAACGGGACTGTCGGTCGCCGCCACCGGCCGGCGCGGGGTGCGAGGGCTTCGCGTCGGATCCATCGCCACCCTCGGCATCGTCTTGCTGTACGTGCTCGTCGGCGGGATCGTGCTCGTCGTCGGCCAGTGGGTACGTCCGTATCTCACGTCGCTCCAGCTGCTCGTCGGCCCGTTGCTCGTCGCCCTCGGCATCGCCTACTATCGGGGTATCTCGCCGCTGCGAGCCATCGAACTCCCCGAGCGCGGCGAGGTATCCGACTCGGAGTTCTTCACCTTCGGCCTGCTCTACGGTGTCGGCAGCCTCGCGTGCAACCTCCCGGTGTTCCTCGGCGTCGTGCTCTCGTCGTTCTTCACGGAGTCGTTCCTCTCGGGACTGGCGGTCTTCGCCGCCTTCGCCGCCGGGATGGGCACGCTGATGATCGGTCTGAGTGTTGTCGCGAGCCTCACCGAGGGATCGCTCTCGCTCGGCCGGTACGCCGCGCCGGTTCGGACGATTGGGAGTGTGGCGTTCGTGCTCATCGGACTGTACGTGACGTGGTACACGCTGCGCTCTCTCGGCCATCTATCTGCCGGTGAAATCATTGGATAGTTCAGCACGAATCGACGAGATCATCACCGCTCACAGGAGCGGTCCATCCGGTACCGGACTACAAGACCTATCGCTCCAACTGTTAGTGCTGTCATCAGTATCTGAACAAGACCGCCGCCGACGGCCGCTGTCGCCCCGCTAGCAGCCGTCACCCCGCTGGCGACGTTTACGGTGGGAGCCACGATACAGCAGAGACTGCCAACACCCGCCAGTCCGAGGAGCGACCACCGAGGTCCCGAGTCCGTGGTCGCATCCCTGTCCGCGTCCGACGGCGCGTCTGCGTTCGAAGACTCCATCTATACGCTCCCGATACACGGGACCGCTCCATGTATCTTAGGGAGTGGCTGCACCACTTGGTGTTCTCACCCGGATATCGCTCGATTCGACTGGCTCGTCTCTGCTGAAAACTCCCGGATGGTTCAGTGGTGGACAGGGCTCTTCAGGCCCATACCGAAGCACTGACCGTAGTTTCGTTGGGGTTTTCGACTGTTTCGACATACGCTTCGGCATCGAGTGCAGCCATGCTACCGGTTCCGGCGGCTGTGACCGCCTGTCGATAGCGCGGATCGGCAACGTCACCGGCGGCAAAGACGCCCTCGACTGTCGTCCGTGTCGTCATCCGTCCCGTCTCGTCGGGTTGGGTCACGACGTATCCCGCCTCGTCGCGGTCCACATCGGTATCCTCCAGGAACCCGGTGTTCGGCGTGTGGCCGATAGCGTAGAACACGCCACCAACGGCGACCGTTTCCGTCTCGACATCCCCACCGTTCGCGGCTCGCTTCGTGGGGTGGCCATCGGGATGGGAGATGAGCGTCGCGCCGGTGACGCCCTCGTTCTGTGAGCCGTGGAGCACGTCGAGCTCCGTATTCCACCGGAACTCGATCGCGTCGTGGTCGCGGGCGCGCTCGGTCATGATCTCCGAGGCACGGAGTTCGTCGCGTCGGTGAACAACTGTCACTGTATCGGCGAACTTCGCGAGGAAGAGCGCTTCCTCCATGGCGCTGTCACCGCCACCGATGACCAGAACGTCATCGCCACGGTGGAAGGCCCCATCGCAGGTTGCACACGTCGAGAGGCCGTAGCCCATCAGTTCGTCCTCGTTGTCGGCACCGACCCAGCGAGCGCTCGCCCCGGTCGCGACGACGAGAGCACGCGTTCGAAGGGTTTCACCGGTCGACAGCGAAAGCTGGAGCGGCTGTCCATCGAGATCGGCGTGCTCGATGCGGCCGTGCTCGAACGTGGCACCGAACCGCTCGGCCTGTTCCCGTCCACGCTGAACGAGTTTCATCCCGCCAAGACCATCGGGAAAGCCGAGGTAGTTCTCGACGTCGGTTGTGAGCGTCAGCTGACCACCGGGTTCGTCGCCTTCGAGTACCAATGGATTGAGATCGGCACGAGCGGCGTAGACGGCCGCCGAGAGTCCAGCAATACCCGAACCGGCGATGACGAGACCCTGCGTCTTCCTCCTCATTCACTCGGTGTACTGCTCGATCAGCGAGCGAAGCTGTTCCTCGGACTGGACGCCGACGACCTTCTCGACCTGCTCGCCCTCGGCGAAGAGGGCGAGCGTCGGGACACCACGGACGCCGTAGGTCCGAGCGAGTTGCTGGTTCTCATCGATGTCGATCTTCGCGACCGACGCATTGGTCTCGGTTGCGAGCCGATCGACGATCGGTTCGAGCATCTGGCACGGCCCACACCACTCGGCGTGGAAATCCGCGAGTACGACATCGTACTCGGCAGTGACGTCGTCGAGTTCGTCCCGGCCCTCGATCGGTATCGGTTCCGTGGGGGTGTCGATACTAGCGTTGGCTGCTGTTTCGGCTGCCATCACTCTCCAATACGGCCCGTTGGTATTTAAGAGTTTTGTGAAGATAATACAATACTGTGTATTGGCGAGGATCTGCTGTCTTTCGTCGGTCGTTACCCGGTACCGATCTAGTGGCCAACGATATCAGGTATAGAGTCCTCTTACTCGGTCGTGGCGACCAGCAGGAACGTCTCCGGGCGGCTGAACTGATGTTCGATACCGAACCCGTGGTCACGGAGGGCGTCCGCGGCTGTGTCGGCAGTGTACCGTTCGTCGAGGGGTGGGCCGTTCTCTCCAGTGCCGGTGGCAGTCCAGTCGACGATGACGAGCCGTCCCGCCGGCGTGAGCACTCGACGAACCTCCGCGAGCGCGTCGTCGCTCACGAACTCATGGAAGGTCATCGTCGAGAACGCGGCGTCGAGACTTCCGTCCTCGAACGGAAGCTCTTCGACACCTGTCGTGACAAGTTCGACGTTCTCCGGGATGCCCTTCTCTTCGTAATACTCCTGCATCGCCTCCTGGATATCGACCGCGTACACCTCGCTTGCATGGGGTGCGACGTCGTCGGTGAAGAACCCGGTCCCGCTGCCGAGGTCGGCGACGGTGTCCTCCGAGGAGGGCGCGAGTGCCCACAGCAGTTCCTCGGTCGAGAGGAATCGATAGCGTCGCTCCGGCCGCTCCAACTTGTCGGCACCGTCGGCGTCGAAGGTGTGATGGCCCATCGTTACAGCCTCTCGAACGCTTCGTCGGCGAGTTCGCCGGTGTCAGCGATGATGTCAGCCATTGCCCCGTCGTCCGGAGCCATCCCGACGAGCCGTGCGATCCGCATGATACTCACGTGATACACGGTCTGAACACCGGGTTCTTCCTCCCAGATGACGACGTTACACGGGAACAGGCCACCCAACCGGTTCTCCGAGGCGTCGAGCGCGCGGTTCGCCACCGACGGGTTGCACGCACCCAGCACGTAGTAGGGGTCGCGGTCGGCGTCGATCTTCTCGTTGAGCAACGCCGACGGTGAGAACTCGGTGGGGATGCCAAAGCCCGCGTCGGTGAACACCGCACGAACGTGTTCGATGGCCTCTTCGTGACTCATCTCTAGCGTGGTTTGCTTCGTGCCGATGTCGTCTTCGTCCAGTTGCGTCGGGTCGATAGGGAGCGTCATTCGTGTAGAATATTGTACGCACCGCGAAAAACTATTTCGGGACTCGTTTCGCTTACTCGGGGACTGCTTCCCCGGAGATGACGTTCTTCGCGTGGGTGATCTCGGTAAGCCCCTCTCGAATGTCGAACTGTTTGATCTCGACGTTTCGATACCGGTCGTCGTTACGGAACGTCTCCGCATACTCGGAGTTGCGGTATCTCTCGACCGAGTTTTCGTCCTCGAACAGGTAGATACCACCCTCCTCGTCTCGCTCTTCGTTGAACGGCCAGATTTTCCATCGGAGTCCCGGAAACTCGGCGATCCCTTCGGCGAACTCCGTCATCTCCTCGTCCGAAACCCCGCCAGCGAGTTCGAAATTGATCCAGAGCAGCTGTGCTGCCATACTGGAGCTACGGATGCTCGCGCGAAAAACGCCACCGATACGTGGTCGGTTCAGACGAGCAGTTGAATCTCCGCGTCAGCCATGCGCTGAAAGGCCGTCGCCGCGCCGACGCCCACCTCGACGCCGTCGTAGAAATCGTCCGGATCGTAATCGAGCAGGTCGATGGTCATCTGGCACGCCTGGAGTTCGACGCCGCTGTCGAGGGAGGTCTCGATGAGATCCTCGACGCTTGCGACGTCGTTGTCAGCAATGCGCTTTTCCATCATCTTCGCGGTTGCGCGGTCCATGCCCGGCAGCGCAGCGATAGCATTTGGGATGGGCATGTTCGGATTGCCGACCGAACTCAGGCCCAGCTCCTTCGAGTGGTCCTCGTGGAGGATTTCGAGACCCCAGAACGTGTGGAAGATCGTCACGTCCCAGCCGAACGCCGCCGCCGTCGAGGCGAGGATGAGCGGCGGATAGGCCATATCGAGGGTCCCCTTCGTGGCGATGATGACCATCTGCTGGTTGTCCTCATCAGTTTTGATCTCGGCGAGTTCGGTTTCGAGTTCCTCGATGCGGGCTTCGAGCGCCGCCGCATCCTCGATCGTCTCATCAGCGGTCGACTGTGTTTCCGTGCTCATCGCTGGCCCCCCATGTGGGCGTTCGAAATTTCGGTGGTAATCGTCGTCATTACTCGGTCTTGCGCACGTAGTGTTTGTAGACGTCTTCGCCGTCCTGTTCGCTTTCGATCTGGTCGACCAGCTCGACGCCCGCCGTCGTGTCGGCCCAGCCTTTGATATCGCTCATACTGCCGGAGTCGGTCGCCAGCACCTCGAGGACCTCGTCGGGCTGGAGATCGTCGGTCGCGCCTTTGGTCTTGACGACCGGCATCGGACAGTTCTCGCCCTGTACGTCGAGCGTCGTCGCAGCGTCGTATTCCGTACTCATGCTCGTCTTGCCTCTGACGCACAATACAGTACACGACCCCAAAAGTGTTGCGAATATCGTCCAATACCAAACTCGAGTACTAGGGACAATCGCTTCATATCCCGTTACGGTGGGTTCATGGAGAAATTTGGGCCTTGTAGATTTGTGGAGTAGACACTATACTATGAAAAGCCTTATTGGACCTAGTCCGGTATGGGAGAGTGATGAGCGAACAGGAGTTCCCGGAGCCGGAAGTCGAGGTCGAGTCGATCGAACCCGACCGATTGAAAGAACGAATTGACCGCGGCGAGGAGGTGTTCCTGCTCGACACACGCGCGACCGAGGAATTCGAGGAGTGGCATATCGACGGCGAGAGGGTCACTACCCACAACGTGCCGTACTTCGAATTCCTCCTCGGCGACGTCGACGAGGCGATCTTCGAGGGGATTCCCGACGATAGGGAGGTCGTGGTACTCTGTGCGAAGGGCGATTCGAGCGAGTACGTCGCCGGCCTGCTCGAAGAACGCGGCTACGAGGTGAGCCATCTCGCCCGCGGCATGAACGGCTGGGCACGGCTGTACGAGTACTACGAACTCGACAGTCGGGGAGCGGTGACCATCGCCCAGTACCAGCGCCCGTCGAGCGGCTGTCTCGCCTATCTCGTCGTCAGCGGCGACGAAGCTGCGGTCATCGACCCGCTGCGGGCATTTGCCGATACGTACCAACAGGACGCGCGCGCACTCGGCGCGGAACTGACCGACGCGCTCGACACGCACGTCCACGCCGACCACATCAGCGGCGTTCGCACCGTCGCCGAAAACACCGGGGCGACGGCCGTCGTCCCGCAACCCGCCGCCGAGCGCGGTATCGAGTACGATAGCGGCTACGAGACGGTCGAGAACGGTGACACCATCGCGGTGGGGAAAACCGAGATCGAGGTGCTTCACACGCCCGGCCACACGTCCGGAATGACGTCCTACCGGGTAGGCAATGTGCTGTTCGCCGGCGACGGCTTGTTCACCGAGAGCGTTGCTCGCCCCGACCTCGAAGAAGGTGCGGAGGGGGCGGCCGACGCCGCGGGCGAACTTTACGATACCCTTCAGAATACGATTCTCGAACTACCTGACGACACCATCGTTGCGCCCGGCCACTTCAGCGACAGCGCAGAGGCCGAAAACGGCACCTATACGGCCCGTCTCGGCGACTTGGAAACTCGAATGGGTGCACTCGGCATGAGCCGTGAGGAGTTCGTCGAGTTTATCCAGTCGGACATGCCACCCCGACCCAGCAACTACGAGGAGATCATCGCCACCAACCTCGGCCAGCGCGAGACGACCGACGAGAGGGCCTTCGAACTCGAACAGGGACCGAACAACTGTGCGGCCAGTCAAGACGCGCTCACGGGTGATTGAATGGTCGGAGAGATGGAGCTGACACTCTTGGGACAGACGGCGCTCGCGGGACTGTTCCCGCGTGGCATCAGCCAGTACGCCATCGGCGGCGTCCTGATTGGACTAGGAGTTTCGACCATCTACCTCGGAACGGCGATCACGCCGGGTGCGAGCACGTTCTTCGAGTCGACACTATCGTACGTCTCGAAGATCCCACGGTTCAACCGGGCGAAATATCTCGTCTCGCGTGACTGGCGGATCGTCTTCACGCTGAGTATGGTCGCCGGTGCGGCCGTCTACGCGCTCACGCTGGGTGGTGGCGGCTGGACGACCGACGTGCAGGCGTGGCGACTACTCGCCGGTGGCGTCCTCGTCGGCGTCGGCACCCGACTCGGCAAGGGCTGCACCTCTGGCCACGGGATCAACGGGATCGCGTCGCTGTCGGGAACCTCGTTTGCGAACGTCGCGACGTTCATGCTGACGGCGATCGGAGCCGCACTCTCGATGCAAGCGCTGGGGGTGTCGCCATGAGCAGCGACTCACGCAGCCCGCTGTTCATGCCGACGATCGTTCTCGGCGGCGCGCTGTTCGGGGTTGGACTCGCCCACAGCGGGATGGCCAAACCCGAGATCGTCCTGGATTTCCTCCAGTTACAGGACTTGGGACTGGTGTTCGTGATGGGCGGTGCAGCGGCCGTTACCGGAACCGTCATTGCACTTGCGACGCGGTACCTCGACCGTGCGCCGCTCACCGGTGAGCAGTACGGCAAACGCGAGAAGACCTTCGACCGAAGCGTGCTCCTCGGTGGGGTGGTCTTCGGTGTCGGGTGGGGAATCTCAGGGCTCTGTCCCGGCTCCGCGTATGCCAGCCTCGGAATCGGGAACTTCCCCATGCTAATCGGGATCGCTGGAATGTTCCTCGGTGCGTACGCACAGGGCTACTGGCGATCCTATCGAGAGAGCACCAGTGGAACGGCCACGCCAAGCGATTGAGACACTCGATTCGACTCATAGATGACCACAACTGACCACGAGCAACACGCTGACCTCGAACGACACGACTGCAATCGGTACGGCGACGACCAGCTGCCACCAACGGAGGAGCACTCGTGAGCGACGACACCGCCTCGTTCGATCCGACCGGAGAAACCGAGCGCCACATCGGCCGCGGGATGTTCGAAGAGGGGATGGGTCCCGGCTCGTCGATGGCCCACCTCTACCGCGGCGAAGTCCACCGAATGAAGTTCTGGCGCGAACGCCTCGATAACACGACCAACTGGGCCATCACGATCATGGCTGCTATCCTAACGTGGGCATTCACGGGTAACAACCCCCACTACATCGTGCTGATTGGATTAGTGATGCTCACAGTCTTCCTCGTGATCGAGGCACGCCGGTACCGTGGCTACGACCTCTGGCGCTCGCGCGTGCGATTGATGCAGGAGAACGTCTTCGCGAACGCCCTCGACGCTTCCAAAGACGTCAGCGATCCCCACTGGCGACGCGAACTGAGCGAGGACTACCGCCAGCCGAAGATCAAGATCGGCTTTGAGGAGGCGCTCGCCCATCGGCTCCGTCGAGTGTATCTCCCGCTCATGGTTGTCCTCCTCATCGCGTGGTTGGTCCGCATTACGGCGTTCATGCAGGCGTCCGGGTGGCCCGCAAGCGCCGCAATCGGTCCCATCCCCGGGATCATCGTGTCCGGCGTCGTCGTCACGTTCTTCACCGTGGCGGCGGTGGTCGCCTGTCGGCCACGCACGTGGAAGGCAAACGGCGAACTCCGACTCACGGACGTCGACGTCTGGGGCGACGCCGAACAGTAGCTTGGAGCCGTCGAAGATCGTTCTCAAGACGGTCGTGCATAGTCGTGCAGGATATGCACAACATCTTTAGCCTCCCATCCACTAAGGATAATCAAGCAATGCCCGACTCAATGGCGGACTACCTCCGCGCAGACATGGAATGCGAGGGCCTCCTCGAATGCTTCCACGGTCTCACCGATCTCGACCGCGACTGTTTCGAAGTCATCGTCACGGACGAAGCACCGCTGACTATCGATGAAATCGCCGACGAGGTCGACCGCGAGCGCTCGACGGTGTATCGATCGGTTCAGCGGCTTCGCCAAGCGGGATTCGTCCAGAAAGAACAGGTCAACTACGACCAAGGTGGCTACTACCACGTCTTCTCGCCAACTGATCCCGATGTCGTTGCAGACGATATGCAGCAGATGTTGAATGACTGGTATGCGAAAATGGGCCAACTCATCGGGGAGTTCCGAACGAAATACGATACTCAAGATCAGTCACCAGCGGCTGTCGAGAGCTAATTTCGCTTACTCGTGCTTAGCTCTCTAATCCCGAATAGGCTTTCCGAAAAGCCCAATTTCCGCTCCCAAACAGAATCTTCGACTGGTCCAAAGACAGTGCTGTCGAGACAGTCGATACGTCCAACAACTACCAATCAGTTCGCAATCAGACGTGCGATCCAGACAATAGGTATCACTGGGATCGCTAGTCCAGTGGCAAGGAGAACGATCGCGATGATGATCTTCTTGTCATCATGACCTGTTGATTCCAGCATGGAGATTGTCGAGGACTGGTTAGACCTCGAGCTCGATGAGTTCCTTGACCGTCCCCTATTCTGTTTCCTTGCACAGTGCTCCGACGACGGTGCGCGAATCTCGCCGTTGTGGTACCTCTGGGAAGATGAGCTTGTTTGGATTATTGCCCAACTACCAGACCGCTCATATCCCAAACGTGTCGAGCAGTTCCCTTGATCGGCGATTGCAATCGTCGAATTTGACTCACGGAAGGGAGTGGTCCGACACGTCGGTATGCGTGGCGAGGCAACACTAGAACCATTCGACCAAGGTCGCGCAGAGCGGCTGCTTCGCCGCTATCTGGGTGATGATAAGAGCGAATGGGATGATGGGTTTGTCGGCTTAGATGGGGAGCATTACCGGTTTATTCGGCTTGAACCAGAAACGGTCATCGCACGAGGGGGAACACACGATACCGGACTCTGATGATAGACACTAAACGGGGACACAGGCGTTCTCAAGCACATTAGCTGGAGCCGCGCGGACGAATAGCCGCTCAGGTGGCTGGTCGGCGATCCACTCCTCATCGTGAAGTCCAAGATGGTGTTCGCGTTCACGATCAACGATGTGTCGAATCACGACAAGTGCGACTTTGGGGATGACACGTTGGCTGCCAAAGGCGGTGAGATCAAGTTTGACCATCGTGCAGATGGCACGGTCGCGTTGCCATGACGTCAGTCCGAAGCTTCCACAGAGTGCTGGGTGAGACGCAATTTTTCGAGACAGTAGGCACGCCGACTGTAGCCTTCCATGACGGGGTGGCGCGATCAGTCGTTCTTCGATTGAGCGACCGTCTCAGCGAACGAGATAGCCGAAGGCGAGCAGCGGGAGCGCGATGCCAGCCGCAAGCGGGTACACACCGACGATGGCGAGTTTTCCCGTCAGCAACACTACCGAGCCGAAGATGAAATACACGAGTATCTCAGTGGGGGATAACATTGTTGAAGATCCGAGAGTGCAGTCCTAAAACTGCCCATCTTCGACCACACCCCTCGACGGTTCGCCGCAAGTTCCCTGTGACATAGTTTATTGATCGTTCAGAGTACATAGCACGTCCTTAGGGGCGTCGTCACTACTGGTCGTTGCCTCAACCGTTTTCTATCTACGTCTTGAACGAACTCGCCGGCAGGAATTCGGTTAGAAGCCGAGATCGAGCAGACGATTACTGGCGAGCGCGAGACAGATCACCGAAAGAAACGCGACGAAAATCCCGAACGCGATGCCCCATCCAGCGGTATCCGCAACGGTTCCCACGACGACGCTTCCGGTCGCACTCAGCATCATGTACGTCGTCCGAACGAGACCGAATCCCGCACCGCGTTCCGTAGCCGAGAGGTTATCGACGAATCGAGGCAACAGTGCCGCTCCCCAGCCCATGGCAACACCGATCAGAAAGATGCCAACGAGAAGGACGCCTAATCGAGAACCGACGAGAAGCAACGTGTACCCCACGATTCCTGCAACTGCACAGAGAGCGGCAATCTCTTCGCGACCGTACCGATCCGAGAGCGACCCGATGCCAGGTTGTGTGAGTCCTTGGATGATGAAATACGCCGAAAACAGCGTACTAGCGAACGTCACCGAATAACCGTGATACGCGATCAGAAAGGTCGGGAGGAACGATGCCGTCGCCTGCCAGATGAACTCGAACAGAAATGCAAGCATAGCAGTGAACGCGATTTTCCGCCGGGAGAGCAACTCGATGACCGGCTTGAGGGCGAACCGATCGCCCATCGGCTGCTCGGGCCGTGCCGGCTCGGTCGGACGGATCTTCCAGCGAAAAAGAACGAAAATCGGGAACGCAGCTGCGGCCCCGAGCGCGATCGCGGCCCGCCAGCCGAACCATTGACTGACAGCAGCCGCCGCAATCGGCGCTACCAATCCCGCCAATGGGGCACCCGAGTTGTGCAGGCCGATCGCAGTACCGATATTGTTCAGTTCACGGGTCAGAAACGTCGTGGCGACGCTGTAGTGCAGGCCAGCAACCCCACCCAAAACCAGCGTCAAAACGAGGAATACGGGCATCGACGGTGAAAGAGCGAGCAGAGCGCTGGCGACTGTCGTCAATCCAATCGCTGCAAGAATGATAATCCGCTCGCCATACCGATCGGCGAGCACCCCGCTAGGAAACTGTGCGAACGCGTACGCCATCCAGAGACCAGTCAAGGCCAGCCCCAGAACACCGGTTGAGGAATCGAACGTGTCAACGATCTCCGGAACGACCGGGCTGATAACCAACCGAGCGACCATCGTTGCGAAAAACGCGAGCGTACACAGAGCGATGATTGTCACTCGATAATCCCACAGTCGCCTCACTGCTCACAGGTACTCACTTGATGTGTTTCAACGCACTGGCTTGGCTCCCAAGCGAAGGAAATCAATCTTGACCCATCCCAAGGCAATGAAACAGTCGAACGGATTGTTCGCCGGGCCGGCCTGTTCGACACTGAGGAGCTGCCGAATGGCTTGAAACAGGCGAGATCGACGAGTCGAAGCTGCCGGAGCACCAAAGACGCCGAAGCACAACACTACTATCATGGGCCAGCAAGAACAGGACCGCCAGTCGGACTGGGACGAGATCGTTGCGAAGGTCATTGAGGAAGACCGCGAACTCCTTGACCTGTTCTCCGACTAGTCATTGCCAATAACACCCGATATCGGCTGCAAGAGCGTCTCTCAGTAGTCCTCGCAAAGGACAAGTTGATACGCACCCACAGCGAACTCTCCAATGAGGTCAGGTCCCCCTATGAAGCATACCACACTTCTTCGGCGAGGCATCGTTGCCTTGCTCATCGGCGTCGTACTGACGAGTGCCGGCGTCTCGACTGCGCTCGCTACCAGTACCGAATCCGGCTCCCCCAGTGACCCCTCCGACAGCGCGAGTGACGTTTCCATCAACGGACTCGACATTGAGCTCAAGGACGTCCGCATTAGCGGCGACGGTCTTCCGACGATCGGTATCGAGGACCGTTCCTACTCGATCGACGAACGGACAGTCACCCTCGATGGAGCAACAATCACAGTCAATGGGGCCGAGATCGGTTTTGACGATCTCTCCATCACCATCGAAGATTCGACATTCACGGTCCAAAACGTCGGTATCGGTAGCGCCTGACGATCCAGGCGAACCCTCCGTTCTTCGGTCCAAACGTCTACATCCAGCATTCGTTCCCGGATGAGCTGCTCCGTGAACAAGGAATCCGGCTCATCCCACGTGTCGAAATCCGGCGGTTCCCCGTCTGACCCGTCCCTGGTGGGGATGTCGGAGTCATAACATAGCTCTCCCAGTGCGGATACCACGCCCTAAAGGACGTGGTAGCTGATACGCTGTTCTGTGATATATGCTTTGGCGACAGTATTATTTCGGCTAGTGCGGGGAGAGCTCCCTGCTCGATTTCCGGATTCTGACTACCGAAAGCACCAGCGTCAAGCGAATCGGCGTTCGAAAACGGAACGATGCCAATCGGTGACCTGCCGCGGATCGGTTTGGGAACGTACTCCGACGACGATCAAGAGCAGTGGGCCGAAAACGTGCGGACGGCGCTCGATGTCGGCTATCGTGCTGTCGACACGGCCCATGCCTACGGTAACGAACAGTATGTCGGCGAGGGGATCGCCACTTCGTCCGTCGATCGAGAAGAGATCTTTGTCGCGACAAAAACCGTCCACCTAGACCTGCCATCGAGTTCGGACGAGGTCGGCGCGGCGATCGACGGCTGTCTCGATCGCCTGGGTGTCGAATACGTCGATCTGCTATACGTCCACTGGCCATCGGGCATCTACGATCACGAGGAAATCTTGCCCACCTTCGATGAAGCCTACGAGACAGGGAAGGCCCGCCATATCGGCCTCTCGAATTTCACTCCAGAGTTGCTCGACGAAGCTCGCGAGGTCCTCGATGCCCCACTTGCTGCTCACCAAGTCGAGATGCATCCACTGCGGCCACAGAAAGAGCTTCACGAGTACGCTCAGCGCCACGACCACTGGCTAGTTGCCTACTCTCCGATCGCGAAAGGCGAGGTATTCGACGTCCCCGAAATCGAGACGGTCGCCGAAAAACACGATGTGACACCGCCACAGGTGAGCATCGCGTGGCTGCTCGCCAAGGACAACGTCGCCGTGATTCCGAAAGCCAGCAGCAAAGCCCATATGCGCGACAACCTTGCCGCCCGAGAGCTCACCCTCGATGCCGAGGATATCACACGAATCGATTCTATCGAACGCAGATATCGGGTCGTCGATCCGGAGCACGCCCCCTGGAATTGATATCCCCGTCGTGAAAGGGCGAAGATGTCAAAGTCGGTATTCTCGACACGCGTAATCGCCCGGTAGAATGTCACGATAGATCCACCGACACGTATTTCTATAAGCGAGATAATCATTCTCAACAATGTTGTTCGAAAAACTATCGCTTCGGGTGCTCTCATCCAAGAGGGATACAGATGTGTAGCCGTCTGGTCTACCTTGGCTCTGAAGGTCGTGTTCTTACTGGTCGATCGATGGACTGGACACGAGAAATCGGCTCTAATATTTGGACTTTCCCTCGTGGTAGTGAGCGCAACGTCGAGGCCGACCTCCCGTACGAGAGCTGGACAGCTCAGTACGGTAGCGTGGTCACTACCGCCTACGATATCTGCACTACCGACGGAATGAACGAACGCGGTTTGATGGCTAATCTGTTATGGCTCCCCGAGTCCGAATATCCCAATTGGGACGGCGAAGAGTCCGCTCTGCCGATCTCGATGTGGGCTCAGTATATGCTCGACAACTTCGCGACCGTGGCCGAAGCCGTTGAGGCGGCTCAAAACGACGACTTCGTCATCGTCACACAGCGGCTACCTGATGATGACCGGTTCGCGGCGTTGCATCTGTCCTTGTCAGATCCAACCGGTGATAGCGCAATCATGGAGTTCATCGACGGCGAGCTGGTCATTCACCACGATCGCGATTATCAGGTGATGACTAACTCGCCAACGTTCGACAAACAGCTCGCACTCGCCGAATATTGGGACGAAATCGGCGGCACTGTTATGCTTCCAGGAACGAACCGGCCAGCGGACCGATTTGTGCGTGCTCGATTTTACACCAGTGCTATTCCACAGGTCGAGGATCGTCGTGCCGCGACCGCGAGCGTGTTCAGTGTGATCCGCAATGTGTCCGTCCCCTACGGGCTCAGCACACCAGATGCACCACATATCTCGTCAACGCGCTGGCGTACTGTTGCAGACCACAAAGACCGGATCTACTACTTCGAATCGGCGTTCACGCCGAACGTGTTCTGGGTGAACCTCGATGCAATCGATTTTTCGTCTGAAACAAGCGCGAAGACCCTCCAGCTGGGGCCACAACAGTCAAATACGTTTTCCGGCGAGGTGTCGGATGAACTGGTCGCCAGCGATTCGTTCAAATTTTTGAGGCCACACGGCGAGTAGCTCAGTCCTTTTCCCCCTGTCCGCAATCGAGTAACTGCTGACTCGCTGAAAACGCTGCTTTCCCTGAAGGGCATGAGGAAGGATATCGGTTCGAAGGCAACTCGTCGAAGTAGCGACCTCCCAGATGTCCCGACCTACAATACCAACCCCTCGCAAGGACACTACCTCAGGAAACCGCAACTCTGGTTTGGATATTTGAGCGAAGGCGAACTATTTGCACCATGCGGTGCAAGAATCGGTACGATACCTGAACCGAATCCTGACTCGTGGACAGAGAGGGTAAGCGGGCGCTCACGCTCGCTGTCGGCGCGTTCGTCACCTATCTACTCTTGGTCGTCGCGGCCGTGGTTGCTGCGCCCGACCTACTAGCGGGCGTGCTGATTGGTGGGTCGGAGCACTCAGTGTCGCAGCCGGTATCGGTCTGTTGGCGTACGCGCCAACCGAAAAGCTGAGGTCTATCGGTTCGCAAATGACGAACAGGCGGCCGGGCAAGAGGCGGTCGTTGACGTCAAACGAACGATTGTGTTCCTCGACAATCGCCTCGATGAAGACCGGCGAGTGTCGGGCGTCCCTGTCGAAGACGTTTTCCGCATTGCGGGTGTGCTGGGACAACGACCTTGACCGGAGAGTACAGGAATACTCCGGAGGGATGGTCCGCAAGCTCGAACTCACAGCCACGCTAAGTGTTGATGTACCCCTCTATCTGCTCGATGAACCGACCGCTGAACTCGATCTCACGTCCGTCGACCAGTTCCATGCAATTCTCGACGAGCGAGTGAATCAGAGAGCGACGGTCGTCATGACGAGTCCCACACCACGTGATGCTTACGCGGCTGACAGAGTTGTGTTCGTGGCAGATGGACAGATCGTCGCCGAGGGCGACCCTGATGCGGTACTCGAATCAGTGCCACCAGTTGTCATGGTGACTGCTCGCGTGGACGCCGAAGACGTCCGCGAGTGTGTCCGTACCGGTCAACTTTTCGAGAGTGACACGGCTCGCCGCGGTTTTCTTGCCAGTAAGACTGATCCGACGGTTATTGAGGGACTCAACGACGCATGTATCGACGAGCCGAAGTGGGTAGACTTTTCCAATTACTACGTCCATATTTCCCCACAGAAAACGAACGATGGTAGCTGAATAGTTAATATCAGAGACTTCGATCCGAATAGAATCCACATTTGTGAAGTTGCGAATTTTCTCAATGGAGGATTTTCTTGCTGCGAACGTGTGCCTGTGATATGACGCGTACTGCAGTACTCATCCTTGCGATTTCATCGACAGCTCTCTCTAACCCATGACAACACTTGATCCGGAGAATCCGTGGGTGTTTACCATCGCCTCGATTGTTCTCTGGATACTGATTCGGGGGGGGACGATAGAGATGATCTGGTTTGAGGGCGACCTGCTGAGCGCGGTCATACAGGGCGCTGTTGGCGTGCCGCATTCGGTGTCGTCTTCAGCTGGTCTCGACGAGACATGCGATAGCTCAACCGGTGTATCTGAAGACGAGACCGCCAACACTCAACAGTGCACCGACGACGAGCAAGGCCAACACGAATCGGTTCGTACTGTATTCGTCCGGGTCGCCGTTCACAGCTCCATACAGCGCCGCGACGACGATCAGACACCCCGAGAACACGGTCGTCCACTCGGCTAGACTGTCCGCGCCAGCTTGCAGCGAGAGCACCCCGTCGAGGGCGAACGAGCCACCGTAGACGACGAGCGTGCCTGTCCAGACGTATAGCCGTCGGATGGGCGTTAGCTCAAACTGCCCTGTCATACCAGATTTTCTGCGAGGTGGTCATTCATTCACGAACCCTGGCCATACGCTGTCGAAAGCCAAGCGGAACACGAAAAACAGCACCGGGCTGAGGAGGACGGTCGTCCACTCGATGCCGTTTTGGACGTATCCAACACCGAGAAAGACCACGCCGACCACAAGTGCTTCTGTCGCCCGCTCTCGCAGCGAAGCCCCAGCCAGTTGCATACTCGTGTTTGTCTATCATCCCTCAAAATACGTTTGTTCAGCGAGACACCATCGGATATCGGGCATGAGAGTTAAACAGCGCACCACCTCACCAAGATGAAGAGAGGGGCACTGGGTGCTCAAACCAAGCCAATAGGAGTTGGTTTCGATCTAGCGCTTCAAGTCATACACGTCATTTTCGCCAGTACCACCCCGGCTACTCAATTCTACGAGGTTGAAGAGGTCGCATGGACGTGGCTATTCGTTGGGACCGTCTTGATGTGAATTCTCATCTCCGGGTAGAGGGTGCAGAAGACCATACCAGAACCGATACCCGACCGTCCCAATGGGGGTGCCGATGCTGTAGTTGTACTGGAATGCGTCCGGGTCGGAAGCGTAGCGCTGGATGAGGGTGTTTTGGAGTTTCCAGCGAAGGGTGAAGAGGAGACGTCGCCGTCGATTCGTTCGAATACTGCATACATCATGATCGGAGAGCCAGTGTCCAAGAGCTCTGCTTACGGCTCCAGCGGATAGGGCAGTTAGTGACACTGGATACGGCTCGGCTCCATCTATTTCGTCGGCGTGGTCGAACTGGAACTTCCACATACCGATAAAGAGGGGTAGTAATAGCGCGCTTGTGAGGAATTCTGCGAGAGCACGGGTTCGTCGCTGAACCATACTGACTTGATGTGAGCCAACAACTTATATCGAGCGACGATGTCGGGCCATTCCTAACCCAACAGGTTCACTCGAAACGAGGTGTGTACTGTGTCGATCCTGCAGGCACTACCCTGTCCGCGATCAGGCGGTTAGTTACAGGACGAGACTTTTTGTTGGAATCTATGGTAGTATCAACTATGGCTTCAACGGTCACTCCTCAGTTTCTTGCCCGTGGTGCTGCTGGGCTAGCTGGTCTCACTGGTTCGGCTGGATTTCTTTATTTGATGGGTGCGTTTGGCCCTGTTTCTTGTGGACAAGCCAATCGGGGAGTAGCAGCGGTGAGGTTACTACGAGTCAGGGGTGTGAGGCTGGTATCGATTATCTGTTTGGCAGTACCGGTGGGAACGCCTCGGTGTTTTTCTTCTGGGCACTGGTTCTCTTGGGTCTCGTCATTCTCGGATACTGACGAGCGTCACGCGCTTATTGACCGGTATTTCGAGAAGCTCGTGGAGCTCGCCGATGCCGAACTGTTCGATATCGCTGCACATCCAGATCTTATCGAGCGGAATCCAGCACTGCGGGGGTTCATCGACGAAGAACACTACCGCAAGGCCGCAGCGGCGTTCGAGCGCTCACAGACTGTCGCTGAAATCAACGCCGGGCGTGTCTTTTCCGAGTATGGTGAGTTTCACCCAGCTCCGAATTTCCTCGACATACTCACCGAAACCAATGTGGTGATGGCGGTCGGTACGGATTCCCATCGTCCAAACGAAATCGACGATCGCATTGATCGCATTGACGACCTGCTCGACGAACACGGAATTTCACCGGCAGAGATTCCGTGACTCCCCTAATTGGAACAGATACGTCTTGATACCGAGGTAGTGACCGCACTGACGATGCAAACGTGCTTCTCCCCCACAACAGAGAGCAGTGTCTAATCTCCTGATCTGGAATCCATGCTAGCAACCAAGTAGCTTCGCGCCACGATATCATCTACCACAGTAATTTTATTATCTCCGATCTAATTGTTTGGTTTACGTCATCCGCTTGGTTGCGGTCACCAAGTAATACCGGGTGACAGCCACTGAAGATGACCCGCAATCCACACACTACGCGTGCTGTTGATGCTATCAGCAGCGCGCCTCAGTCCGGCACGCCCTACGGCGTGCTTCAGGACTGCCCCAACCACGATACCGGAGTGACGGGGAGTGGTGGAGTGTGGACGGCTTCGGTTGCTCACCTTCACACTCAGTTCGTCCCTGACCGGATCGCGTAGGGCACCTGTCTCAGACCACGCCGCGATTCGGAGTTGCTCTCGATGATGGAAATCATCGAGAGTGGACTCGGTCCCGACAGAATGTCAGGGAGAGCTGAGATGGTTCTCGCCGATGATACTGTCTACCGGCTGGTTCTGACCTGTGTCTGAGCGAGTCGCTGAGGAGCGACTGAGTGGTGGTTGGTGACGGATCAGCCCCTCACGCGAATGGCGCACAGATCGAGGCGGGCGACGTGCTCGACTCGTCTGTGCGTCTACAGGCCCTCGATAGGAGATCGAACATCGATCTCCAACCGAGTGCTCGTGATGCGTACTAGGGGCTCGCACGCAGACATGCCCGCTATGTCGAAGAGGTGGAGTGGGGAGTGGGATCCCGGAATCGGATCTGATGCTCCACGGCACTCACTCTGCTGACGGTGTTGATGTGGCTGCGGTGACCGGCGTCACGGTGGAATCGTGAGGCCTCGTGAGAGGCATCGCTGTGGGTCGTCTGCGTCGGATAGCACGCAAATCGCGTCGCTAGCGCGACAGGAGAAGAACGAAGGAAAATGGAACGACAGCACACACGGGAATCGCACTACGAAGACCAACAGGACGAGACGCTGACCAACCGCTCGCAGGTGGGTCAAGCAGGGCCGTTCGAAACAGCTCTGATGACTGTGGCCGCGCTGTGCGGTCTCGTCGTGTTCGGGATACTGGCGAGTACCACCCCTGGTGTGGTGGTCATGCTCGGCGCGTTTGCGTTCGTGATGACCATGCCAGTGGTGGTGCCGTACGTTACCGTACGAGTGGCGACAGCGTTGCTGCGGCACCGGGAGTCGGAGTAAATCCCTTCTCCTTATTCCAGTAAGAAAGGTCGCGAGCACAGAAACATGTTAGTCACGTTCGGCAATCCACTATCGCCGTCGACGTTGTGTAAAGCACTCGACCGGATCGAGATTTGCCCGCTCATTTCCGAGGTCGGAGAGCGTCTCAAAGACGGTCTCAAGTGCTTCGTGAACGTCTGAAACAGATTTCGCACCGGTACAGACGATCTTTCCCGATCGGAAAATCAGTGCTGCCGCATGTGGATCCTGTACTCGATAGATCACTCCAGGGAACTTCTCACGGTCAAAATCCGCTCCATCGAGATCCATTGCTACCGATTCCAGATTGAGCTCCTGGCCAATCGCTGTTGAGGCGACCACACTCTGGATTTCAAGTGCCTCCTTCGGATCCTTGATTCTCTCGTGGTCGCTCATAGATCGGTCACACTTGTCCAATGGAGAGCGGTGACAAAAAGCGATTCAAGAACGGCGAAATACGTCCAGTTCGGAGGAATTTGAACCACATACATGAAAAATATCGACAAAGAAGAAGTTGAGAGTAGCACTCTCAATGCATGAGTCCCGCGTTGCAGTTCAAACATTCGGCTACTTCCGTCGTGTGCGATTTATCACTATGCGGTGTTCGGCCTGCCGACCGTTTTCGCGTGGAGATAATTCACTGGGACGATGACGACAACGCTCGAAAGTATCCCGACGAAGAACCCAGAGAGTACCTGTTCGGGTATCGGCAACATCGAGAAAGCAATTGCTATCACAACCATCCCGCCCCCAAACACGAGCAATCGACCGGCATACCCGATGTCGTTGGACCACTGTGCAAAGGAGCGGCCCAGCGGCGACCTCGCACCGGGGCCGGCGATAAGCACTCCAAGAACGAACGTCACCGCTGCTACCGGCCAAGCGATCCCAGAATCCGGGTTCTGGCTGAGGGGAGAGTCTGTCACCAATATGATGAGAGCTAACATTACGGCGAAAAGGTCCATCCGAGTCGGCGGTCGGGGTGGGAGTAGGACCGAGAGCCTCGATACGGTCATTGTCTTTGTTTCTCATAGACGTGTTTCGTGGATAATTCTTTTCACTACAATCGAAAGCAACTCGTCCCGTCAGCTGACGATCATGGCGACCATCACGCCGATCCCGATTGGGCCAACAACGATGATCGCCAGTGGCAGCGACTTCGATTCGTAGCTGTTAGCGGGATCTCTGACAAGTTCCGGGTGGCGGAAGTGATAGAGCCCGATTGATAGCAACGACGCAGCTGAGAGCAGCATCAAAAGCTCGAACGGTTGGTCGAGAAGCGACACCGCCGGATTCGTGAATGTCGAGGCGAGCGTCGGTATCCATCCTGCACCGAAGAACACCGCCAGCAAGGTGACATCGAGCGAGCGCCGTCGAGAACTCTCCATGTCGGATAGCTGTCTGGTGGTGGAATACATCCCCGGTACTCAGGGCATGAATGTTGTGAGGTTAGCTCCCGACACCACGTGTCCGACGTGAGTGGACTTTCTTCGAGAGCCACCCGCCGACGAACCCACCAATGTCCCCAACCAGCATCGAAAACGTAACGAGTGCAAGGGTAGCCAGAGTGAGAAGGGCGATCTCGGCGAGTAGGTTCGACCAGACCAGTATAGGCCCATCGGGGAGTCCAACCAGCCACCCAACTGCCCACACAGGGTTGCGGGGATGCCACCAACGAGGCCGGCGAGAATTCCGGCGTTGGCTGCCTCTTTCGAAGCGCTCGCCGCGAGATAGCCAGCGAGTACAGCACCCAAAAAGACACCGTTGGCGGAAAGCTGAACGTTCGAGCTCGTCCATGCCGAAAGTGCGACTGTGAGTGGGATCGAGACGAAACCGCCGACGAGCCCATATTTCCACACGCTATCGAATCGGCGGCGAAGACTCAGGCCGGGCATTGTTATCTTCCCACTATGTCTCCCGAGGATAAAACTGTATCTCGGCGTGTGCCGTCTACGATCGCGTTCGCTGCTGACGTCGTGTGGATTTTTGTGGGATAGCACCCGAATGGTCAGTATGGCCGAGACGATCGACCGCCTACCGCTCCCACGACTCTATCTCGGGCTCGTCCCGGTGGTGCTCGTCGGCGTGGTCTATTCCCTTGCCGGCGTCGTGGCACATCTAACAAATACCGAACCGGCACACGGCTGGATGATCCCAGCGTTCGGAGTGTTCTTCCTTGTTATTTCCGCCCACAAGCTCTACACGACCTCGCCCGACGACTCGGTAGCGGATTACTGGATCGCACTCCAGTATTTCTTCGCTCTCGTCTTGCTGGTGGCGTACGCGAGCGAAGCCGGCCTGATCAGCCTGTAACGCAAGGACATGGCTCAAGCGCTCGCGGCACGCGAATTTTTGTGGGAAGACTCTAAATTAGAGGAGTATGGGATTTCTTGGCCGACGAGAGACTGATAGCCGGGCGGGAGTGCTGATCACGTCTGGTTCGCTGTTCGTCCTGTGCTGTTACGGGGCTATGTCCTTCTCCGGGAAAATTTCTCTGAGCCCATACTCTCGCCTGCATTATCGATTCCAGTCATAGCTTTCTTATCTTGATCAATTCCGATGTTGGAAAGGGTGAACCTCACTCATCACCAACCAGCAAGACGTTCCAATCCCTACGCTGTCTTCCATTTTCGATAGGGTACACATTAGGCGAGGAGTGGAGTCCGGTCTTTCTTCTCGGGATGTTCGCGTCGAACGTGCTTTTTGAGCGGTTTGTAGCCCGTAGAGCTGTTTTGAATGTCCGATGACAGAACGGACAACCTTGATAGACGGTCATTCTACGCGAGTTTAGTACTGGAGCGGTTTTCGGGTTCTGGCTGTGACGCTCTTTTGTAGTACAGCGGAATTGTGGGATAGCGAATGGATCAACTTCTGGTTAGCCCTATTCGTGGCGTAGCGGCTGCTTCTCATTCCAGCATACTCCTTGGTAGCATGCTGTTCCGCCAGCCTACACAAGAGCGTCTGGCTTTCATCTACACTACCCACATATTTATCATAATTTGGAGGTGACCTCAATACCGTCACTCTGTCAGCAGACACTTGATTACTGACAGGGGTTGTCTTGCTCAATCAGCGGTGCTGGACTCATCCTTTCTGACAGCAGCAGAATCCGGTTGTGGTGTCCGTGCGAGGTAGCGTCCACCATAGATACTGAGAACAATGAGCGCTGCGGTCCACCATATGACTGGTTCAATAATAGTTGAGAGAGGGATTTCAGTACCCCCAGGAAACTGAAAGCTGGCGGGCGAGCTGAAGAGGTAGCCGACGTTGTACATCGCGTGAAATATCATACAGATTAGAACGCTCCCGTTGGTGCTGTTGTATAGCCATGTAATGATGATTGACTCGGGAATGACCCGAAGTGTGAGAAAGAGTGCCGGAGCAGCAATAGGGCCTTCACCAATAAGATAGACCGGGAAGTGCCAGGTCGCCCAAACGATGCCAATGATCAGGCTAGCAGCAAACGCCCCATAGGCTGCTTGTAACCGTGGGAGAGCAAATCCTCGCCATCCAAGCTCTTCTTGACCTCCTCCAACAAAGAAAACAAATAGGAAGCTGAAGACGAACTGATCGGTTGGCCTGTAGAATACGGAAGCACCGATGAGACCGATCACCAGTACAGAGAATGCTTGCAAGAGAACTGGAATAGCTACCGCTGCGAGATACCATCGAACTTTGATTCGCCACTTGAGTGCCTGTGAAGCCCATGTCCGCAAGTCACCGTCTGTGGCTCGAAGAACAAGCGCAGCAGCGATCGGTGGACCGAACGCTGCCGGTACAGTCCATAGAGAACTATTGGGTTCTACCTCCGTCCCTAGAAGAGTATCACCGCCAATCCACACAAGCCACGAACACACAAAGGTCGCAAAGAAGAATATGGCAACAGGGTGCTTCCGCGCGATCGATGATTCCTCGCCCATAGAGTTTCACAAAGCACATCAAATCCTCCTCAGTTAGGAGTTTGTATTCTTCTGACTCCCCCCGCTGCGGCGCAGGCAGGATAAGCGATGAGCGACTTCTTGGTTTCGTTCATCAGGATGCAAGAGCATGGTCGGCATTATCGGCATCGCCAGCGAGTTCGACATCGGGGTGAACCCGCTGGTAGGGAACGTAGGACCGTTTTGTCTGGCCTTCGTTGACGACGAAGATGAGACCGTACTGATCGAGGACTCCCACGTCGTCGTGAACCAGACGATAGTCGCGATCGAGAGTGTCCGCAAGCGCCACTGACCGGGCGACCGCCGGCCAGCGACGAAATCACAACCGAAGCCGACGGCGAGCACCCCGCCGACCGGGAGCGGCCACAGCGCTTCCAAGATGGCCACCGTGGGCCCGACGACGGCTGCCGCGACGGCGAACCCCGTTACCGGCGATGGCGGCTCGCCAGTCGGTCATCCGTTGAACCGATTCATCCGCGGGCTATCCGTTCGCTCCTCACGAAGCGGTGGCCGCCTCAGTCTTCGAGCGCGTCGGCGATGCGTTCGAGCGTTCGGCGGACGTCGTGGACCTCGTCGCGGAGCTGGCGCACTTCACGGACCATCTCCTCGTTGCTGCCCTCTTCGGCCGGGCCGCCGGGACCCGCACCCGGACCGCCGCCCATCCCGCCGGGACCGCCCATGCCGCCGCCGGGACCGCCGCCCATCATGCCGCCCATCATCTGGGCGAACGGGTTGCCGCCGCCACCGCCCATGCCGCCCGGCCCGCCACCGCCCATCATCTCCTCCATGCGTTCCTCGCGGCTCTGCTCGTCGCCCTCGCTCTCCTCGTCGCGCTGCTCTCTGATCTCCTCGACGCGCTCGCGGAAGGACTGTTCCTCGTCGCTGCTCTCGGCTTCTTCGGTCGACTCCTCGTCGGTGTGTTCGGGTTCGTCGTCTACCATGCGCCTCGGTTCGCCGGCCCGCCGGAAAAGCGTTCGGTACCGGTCTCAGGCGAAGCCGTCGAGACTGGCCTGTAACTCCCGGTCGGTCGTTCCCTCGTGGAGTTCGTAGCCAACGAGATCGCGCATATCGACTGCGTAGGTCGTGTCTCGATGGTCAAGCACCAGCACTCGGCCCTTGACGCCACGGACGGAGCCACTCAAAAGGGTCTCGGCGACCGGGCGCGCGGCGAGGGCGAGTCCGTAGTCGAAAGCGAACTCCTCGCGGACGTCGAACCCGGCGAGCAGCATTTTCCACGAGTCTCCGTCGACTTTTTCGCCGAACCCTCGGACTTTCGTCGCGGCGCGCACCCGTTCGGTGATGTCGTGGTCGGTGGCGATGGCCGTCTCGCGGTCGCGGGCGATGCGGCCGTCCGGCACGGTCGAGATGTGGGCAGCGCGGTCGGCACCCTGCTCGCGCAGGCGGGTTTCGAGCCGTTCGAGTCTGGTGACGCCCACCTTGAAAACGGCGGGCGCGAAGGCGGCGAGGTAGATGGCGTGTTCGGCCTCGGAGTCGCGGTTGTTCGCCACAGCCCACGGCGTGGTGTGGACCTCGCAATATGGCGCGCGCTCGCGCCCGCAGACGACGTGTTCTTCACCGTCGATCACTCCGGCGCAGTGGCGCTCGCCGAGCGTGTAGGCGAGTTCCGTCCCGGAAGCGAGCGACTGCCGGCGCACGACCCCCGCTTCGGCCACGAGAAGGGCGGGGTCGTCGCTCCGATACCCGACGATTTGCACACCGGAGGTCGGCGACGACGGGGCAAAACCCCACCGCCCTCGGCCCACACGCTTTTTTCCGTCCTCGTTCGACACAGGGTATGACACTCACCGGTAGCCTCGATACGGAGGTTCACTCCGACCGCGTCTCGTTCGTCTTCACCGTCGAAAACGACGGCGACGAACCCGAGAGGCTCTCGTTTCGGAACTCCTGTACGGCGGACTTCGCCGTTCTCGACGGCGAGGACGAACGCTGGCGGTGGTCGCAGGGGCGGATGTTCACGCAGGCGCTCCAGTCCGAATCCCTCGGCCCCGGCGAATCGGTGACCTACGACGGCGAGTGGCAAAATCCACAGTCGGGAACTCACACGGCGGTGGCGACGCTCGAAGCCGACAATCAGGACTGCGAGGCCCGCACCGAAATCTCGGTGTAGCTCAGGTCAGTTCCGATATGAGTTCGCGCGCCGCGTGGCGAACCGCCGCATCGCTCGACAGTTCGGGCGACCAGCCGAGCGCCGAGAGCTTCTCGACCGAGAGGCGCATCCGGGGGACGTCGCCGGTCCAGCCGCGGTCGCCGCCCGTATAGCTGTACTCGGGATCCAGCCCCATCTCGTCGGCCACGATGTCCGCGATGCGTGTGACGGAGGTCGTGGTTCGCGTTCCCAAATTGTAGGTGTTCAGCGACTGGTCGGTGTGTTCGACGACGTGCTGGATGGCCTCGATGCAGTCGTCGACGTGGAGGTACGATTTCTCCTGACGGCCGTCGCCGAGGATTTCGAGTTTATTGGGATTCTCGTCGAGTTTTTCGATGAAATCAGGTACTACATTGCCACGCTGGTGGGGACCGACGATGTTCGCGAAGCGAAAGAGCCACACGGTGAAGTCATAGGAATGGGCGTACGTCGAGAGCAACCCCTCGTCGGCGAGCTTGCTCGCACCGTAGATGGAGATGGGTTCGAGCGGCGCGTAGTCTTCGGGCGTGGGCATCGGTGCTTCGCCGTAGACGGTCGACGAAGAGGTGAATGCGACGTTCGAGACGCCGACCTCGTGGGCGCGTTCGAGCACGTTGTAGGTCATCGCGCCGTTCTCCTCGAACAGTTTCCGGGGCTTGGCGTAGTTCGTGTCGGTGTAGGCCGCGAAGTGGAACACGCAGTCGACGTCCGCGGTGAGGACCCCCGCCACGTCGTCGGGGTCGGTCATGTCGGCTTCGACGAATTCCGCGCCGTCGGGGACGCGCTCGTGGCTGCCTTTCGAGAGATCGTCGGCGACCACGACGTCGTTGTCGGCGAGCAGTCGTGCGGCGAGATGCGAGCCGACGAGTCCCGCCCCACCGGTGACGAGCACGCGCTTGCCCGAGAGCTTCATGTCCGGGATGCCGAGGCTCGGAGTATGTGTCTTCCGGTCGCTGCTCGGCCGTCCGGCCGTATCGTGGGAACCGACGGCCGCGGGATTTATGCCGGCTGCGCCGTGAAAACGAGCAATGAAATCGAAACGCGGACGCTCTACATCATGTCTCGACCGGCGGCGGGCACTGCTCGGTATCGGCGGACTCGCCGCGAGCGCTCTGAGTGGCTGTCTCGGCGGGGCGTCGAGCGGGTCCAACGGCTCCGGCGGTGGAGGTGGCGATACGCTGCCGACACCCATACAGGGAAATCCCGACGCGAGTACGACCGTGGCCGTCTTCGAGGATTTCGCCTGCCCACACTGTCAAACCTACAACCTCGACGTGCTGCCGACCATCGCCTCGCAGTACATCGATCCTGAGAAGGTTCGCTACGAACACTACGACTTCCCGGTCGTCAACGACACCTCGTGGCGCGCGGCGAGCGCCGCCCGCGCGGTCCAGAAACGCACCGGCGCGAAGCAGTTTTTCAAGTACGCCAAAGCGCTCTACGAGAATCAGTCGTCGCTCGGTCCCGAGACCTACGCTTCGCTGGCCGACGAGATGAATCTCGACGGGAGCGCCGTCCGGAAGGCGGCCGAGAATCAGACGCACAAACCGACGGTCTCGGCGAACAAGCAGACCGGCGAGGACCGTGGCGTCCGGGGCACACCGACGGTCTTCGTCGGCGATAAAACCGTGGATCCGACGGTCGACGCCATCAGTTCGGCCATCGACTCGGCCTGATGCGGGGCGACTCCGAACTCACCGTCCTCAGACTCGGCCACCGCCCCGGTCGCGACGAGCGCATGAGCACCCACGTCGGGCTGACCGCTCGCGCGCTCGGGGCCGACCGGGTGGTGTTCGCCGGTAGCGCCGAGGGGCCTCACGAGACCGTCGCCGACATCACCGACCGGTTCGGCGGCCCGTTCGAGGTTGAGGTGAGCGAATCGTACCGCCCACTACTGGAGGACTTCGAGGGGCGAGTCGTCCATCTCACGATGTACGGACTCCCAGTTCAGAAGGTCGAGGAAGAGATCCGCACCGCCCACCGGAGCGAGCCGCTGCTCGTCGTCGTCGGAGCCGAGAAGGTCCCCTTCGACGTCTACGAGGCGGCCGACCACAACGTCGCCGTCACCAACCAGCCCCACTCGGAGGTCGCCTCGCTCGCGGTCTTTCTCGACAGACTCCACGAGGGCCGCGAACTCGACCGCGAGTGGAAAGGTGCCGAACGGCGCGTGATTCCCCGAGAACGCGGCAAGCACGTCGAGAGCGACGAGCGGTGAACGATGGGTTTACACCGCTGGGTCGCCCGCATACGGTAAATGGCGTTTGAGGAGCTTCTCTCCGACCCCGTCGTCCAAACCTATCTCCACGAACTTGTCGGTCCGCGTGGAATGCCCGTCGCCGCAGCGCCGCCCGACGGCGAGGTCACGGACGAAGAACTCGCCGAGGAGTTGGACCTCGAACTCAACGACGTCCGGCGAGCGCTGTTCATCCTCTACGAGAACGACCTCGCCGACTACCGACGGCTGCGCGACGAGGACTCCGGCTGGTTGACTTACCTCTGGACGCTCGAATACGACTCCATCCCCGAAAATCTCCGCGAGGAGATGGGCGACCTGCTCGCCGCGCTCGAACGACGCCGCGAGTACGAGCGCAACCACGAGTTCTTCCTCTGTGAGACGGATTCGATCCGCTTCGAGTTCGAGGAGGCGATGGAGTTCGGCTTCGAGTGTCCCCAGTGTGGCTCGGACCTCGAAGCGCTCGACAACGACCGACTCATCGACGCGATGGACGAACGCATCGACGAACTCCGCGACGAACTCAACGTGCCCGCCTGATGGTCGTCCTCGCCACCAAATGCTACGTCGAAGGCGATGCTCGCGAGCGCGCGCTCGACGGACTTCGCTCGCTGGTCGACAACGCCATCGGCGACCTCGACGTCGAATACGACATCGGGATCCGTCACGACGACTTTCCGAGCGTCACTGTCGAGGGCGAAGACGCGGTCGTCGCCAGGAACGTCCTCGGCGAACAGTGGGGCACCATCACGCCGGATTTCGAGGCGGGCGAAACCTACACTGGGACTCTGGAATCGTGGGACGCGTCGGGGTTCGTTCTCGACGCCGGCGAACACATGAAAATCCCGAGCAGCGAACTCGGACTCGGCCCGGGCACGCCAGAACAGGTCCGTACACGATTCGGACTCGTTCAACACGTGCCCATGCAGTTCGTCTACGACGAGCCACACCGACTGGCCGACGCCGAGCGCGACAGGTTGTACGAGTGGTCGCGCGGCGCGGGGCGCGTGAACGTCAACAGCGCGACCCGTGGTGAGGTGCGCGCGACCGTCAATCGGGCGGGTCACGCACAGGACATCGTCACCGTCGAGCGCCTCGGTCTCTTGGAGCAGAGCATCGTCTGTGGCGAGGGCACCGACCCGCCGGGGCTGCTGTCGAGCATCGGGGGGTATCTGCCGGCCGAACTGCTCTGTGTCGTGCCATGAACCGTCGGCGAGCGCTCGCCGGTGTGCTGCTGGTCGCCTTTCTCGTTCTCGCGGGCTGTTCGTCGATTCTCGGGCCGGATTCGGTCGACCAGAACGCGCTCGCCGAAAACGAAACCTACGACTGGAGCAGTGACGCCAACGCCTCGATCAACGTGACGGGAAGCGAGTACGAGGCCGTCTACAACGTCGACAACCAGTCACAGTTCGCCGTCCACAGCCGTGACGGTCTCGGTCGCGAGGGACCGCTCGCCATCTCGGCGCTCAGATTCCGGTATCCCAACGGAACGATCGTCGGTCCGTCGTCACCGGCGCTGAACGCGACCAACCAGCAAGAGCGGACGGTGATCGGCCTGCCAGCACGGAACGGCGAACTCGCCTTCAGCGCGCCGGCACAGGGCAAACGATTTTCGACACAGGCGTTCGTTTCGGGCACCTACGACGTGACGATTCCAAAGGGGATGCGCGTCACCTACGAACCGCTCGCGCACGTCTCGCCCGGCGATTACGAGACGACGCGCACCGAGACGGGCCGGGTGCAGATTCGCTGGGACGACGTTCAGAGCAACGCGGTCTCGGTTCGGTACTACCTCGCGCGCGACCTCTACATTTTCGCCGCCGGGGCCGCCGTGCTCGTGGTGGTCGCGCTCGTCGGCGCGCTCTACTACCTCCGCCAGATTCGTGAACTAGAACGCCGCCGCGAGCAGGCCGGCCCGGACGTCGACACCGGCGAGAACGACGGTCCCGGGCTCTGAACGGTCGACGGGCGACTCGTCACGCTGGCCGGTCAGAATGACCCGGACAGGACCGAACCCGTGACGACCGAACGCCAGAACGACTAATTGATGCCCGCGCGTAGCTGGGCCATGAGCGACAACGCAGCCGCCGGGACCGCCGAGGCGCAGGGACCCGTCGAGATCGACGAGGAACTCGCCCGCCATCTCGAAAACAAACGCGAAGAGCTATGCGAGAAGTTCGGCATCCACGACGAGTTCCCCGACGCAGTCCTCGAAGAGGCCGAAGAGCGGACCGAGGACACCCAACGGGACATCGACGACGAACTCGATTCGCGCGAGGACCTGCGGGAACTGACGACGTGGACGACCGACCCGGTGGACGCGCGCGACTTCGACGACGCGCTGAGTATCGAGAAACGCGACGACGAGTACGTGCTCTGGGTGCACATCGCCGACGTCACGCACTACGTGGACCCGGACAGCGAGATGTGGGCCGAAGCGGTCCGGCGCGCGAACACGGTGTACCTGCCCGACTACACCATCCACATGTTGCCCGCGAAACTCGCCGAGACGGTCTGCTCGCTCGTGCCCGACGAGGATAGATTAGCACACACTGTCGAGATGCACCTGGACCGCGAGACGCTTTCCTACGAGACCATCGACATCTACAAATCGGTGATCCGCAGCAACGAACGACTCACCTACACACAGGCCGAAAACCGTCTCGACGACCCGGAAAGCGACCTTCACGAGGCGAACTCTCTCGTCTTCGAACTCGCCGACCGACTGCACGAACAGCGCAAGGCCGACGGGTCACTCGTCCTGAACCCCCGCCGCGACCGCGCGCACACGATCATCGAGGAGTGCATGTTGAAGGCGAACAAGGCCGTCACTCACGAGTTGATGTGGAACAGAGGTGTGGAGGCGATGTACCGCGTCCATCCCCAGCCCTCGCCCGAGCAGTGGGACGAAGCCCTCCAAGAGATTCAGGAACTCGACGGGGTGTCGATTCCCGGCGACGCGTGGGGCGAGGACCCGCGCATCGCGGTCAACGCCACCCTCGAAGAAGCGCCGGAGCGCCAACTCGGCAAGATCCAGTTCGCCGTGATGAAGGTCATGCCCCGTGCGCGCTACATGAACGACCCCTTCGGGGGCCATCACGCGCTGAATTTCGATATCTACGGGCATTTCACCAGCCCGATTCGGCGGCTCTCGGACCTCGTGAACCACTGGATCGTCAGCGAAAACGACGTGCCCGAGGATCTGCTGGGGCTGTGTGACCACGCTTCCGATCAGCAGCAGGCCGCCGAGAAATGCGAACGCGAGTACAAGCAGTTTCTGGAGGAAGTCGGGCTGGATGCGGATGCAGTGAACAATCGGGGTATCGAGGTCGTCGAGGATTCTGATTGAATTAATTAGCCATTCTACGTACGATGTCCGAATTTACTGTCTGCTGTTTTCTAATTCCTCGATAGCAGAGAGGAGACTTTCGCCCATTATCAATGATCCAAATAGAAATGTTGCCATCGCAAATGCTACACAGATCATACTTATAAAAAATATCCACTCCGGCGAGCGAGTGGCAGCTAACAACACAAAATACACTAATATAATGAAGAAGCTAATAGCTCCAGTAAGAAACGACCCAACCGCAGCTCCTATTAGCCCCTTCCCAGGGTTTTCAGTATCACCACCTATTGCGAGTGCCATAGCCAAAACAATCAGAAGACATAGTCCTCCGAAGATCATCCAGTTGGATTCAAATAGATCTAGGAAATAACGGACTTCATCAGGGACAGCTATCAAAATAAGATAGACCGATAGAAACGTTCCACCTATCGCAAAAAACGCAATACTGACAAAAACAGTCTGGACGCCGTTCCTTAACGTGCTCATCACCCCATCATCTTCTGCGGATTGGAGTATATCCGCTACGTTCGATTTTTGGAATAAACGCAATGCGAATTGAGAGATGAATATTTCAGCCGTAAACGCGAGAATAATCAATTGTAGAATTTGTATCAGATGACTAGTCGTAATTGGAATCTGTGCTACTATAATCCGCAGAATGAAAATGTTTGTTGAAAATCTGTCGCGGCGGCCCGCCGCAGCCGATTGCCGCTGTTTAGAGGTCGTACTGCTCTCTCACCAGTTCCCCGATGCCGCGCTCGTCGAGGCGGTCCATCGGCGCGAGCATCGTGAGTTGCACGACACCCGGCAGGCGACCGATCTCGACGCCGCCGGTGAAGGTGCATCGGCCTCGAATCTCGCCCTCGGACATGTCGAGCAGGTCGCCCGCGCGGTCGAAGGCGTTCTCGGTCGCGGCGTTGATCGTCTCGCCGCTGCCGATGACCTGTATCGGTCCCATTGCTTCGGCCATCTCGACGCCGTGCTCGTCGGCGAGCGCGCGCCCGGTCTCGCGTTCGGCGTCGGTGTAGGGTTTGCTGATGTGTGGCAGGTCCTCCTCGTTGGGGAGCAAGAGCGGCCCGTCGATATCGAGACCCTTGATGACCTCGATGCCGAGTTCGGTGCGCCCGCTCACGTCCGTCGTGTGCAGCGACAGTTCGCCGTCGCCCTGATTGGCGTGCAGGTCGCCGACGTAGACCCCGCCGCCGTCGACCTTCACCGGGCAGACGAGCACCGCGCCCTCGCGGACGGCGTTGACGTCCATGTGGCCGTCCGTGCGCTCGGCGAGCGCTTCCTCGTCCGGGAGCCCCCAATCGTGGTCGGCCCCAATGAGGAACTGGCCGAAGTCGCCGGCGTTGTGCGAGTCGGGCAGTTCGATGGGTGGGGTAGTGCCGACGTTGCCGATAAAGGGACGGAGATGCCCGAGCGTGCCGGCCATTCCGGAGGGCTTGTAGAGGAGTATCGGATGCTGGCGGGAGTTCTCCGGGATGGCCATCGCCTCGCGGGCGTTCTCGGCGAGCTCTTCGGCCGCCGCGTCGTCCATCGTCAGCCCCACACTCCGCTCCTCATCGAAGGCCACGGTGTAGCCGAACTCGAACCCGAACGAGGAGGCGTTCGCACCGCACTCGGCGCATTTGATGGCATCCTCGCCCGTGCCCTCGATGATGCTTGCGGGCCATTCGGTGCCGCATTCGGGACAGCGGTGGTCGACGAACGGATCGTCGCCGAACGCTTCTTCGCGCTCTCGCATGCTACCCGTACTCGTCGCGACGCTCGTCACCTCGACGTCTTCGATCGTGAGTGCGATCGCATCACCCACCTCGGCGTTCTCGACGGCGATGGGTCGCGTCACCTCGTGACCACCCCTGAAATCGGGCGTTATCATCGGTCCCCAGCACGCTGGCGGCGTGTGCGTGCGAATCGTGCCGCCGTCGGCGACGGTGCCGGCCCACTCCTGGTCGGGTCCAACTAGCCCGAGCGTGTACTGGTCGACGGTGAGTTCCTGCTGAATTTCGCGTTGTGCCATAGTCCGGCGGAGACTATGGGACGTACTCACATAAACATCCCCACCGCAAAACGTCCTGATGAGTTCGCTACGCCGTGTTTGTCGTCGTTCGGGTCGTTACTCGGCGACCACCTGTGCGAGGAGCGCGATGATGATGACTGGAATGCCGATGCCTGAGGCGATGAGCACCACGAGAATCAGGATTTTGACGGGGGTACTCGCGTCGCCCCAGATCGAACGCCGTGCGTCGTTGATACTTTCTGCGAGGTCGGTGATTGCACCCATACCCACCCCGTCACGGCGGTGCATCCTCATGGTTTGGCCGGCCTATGCAAGTGTCGCGTCGGGCAGGCGAATTCACGACTCGCTCATCGAGGCCGGGACGGTCGGGAGAAAGGGGACCTGCGAGGTGGCGAGATAGGTGCCCTTGCGGAGCGCACCCTTCGCGTACTGGCGCGCGCTGCGGTGAATCGGCGTTCGTCGGCCTCGGATTTCGGTCGCACCCCGTCGAATGGCATCGATGACTGCTCGACCGTCGATGTCGCCCACCCCGAACGCGGCCGCGTCGAGGTCGATGCGGATTTCGGTGTACGCCCGGCCCACGTTCGGCAGGAAGTGCGCGTCGCTCGCGCCGACCTTCGGATACTCCCGCGCGGTGGCGAAGGCCCTCGCCCGGCGGTTGCGATAGCCGGTAAAGACCATCGAGTTGTAGACCTCGATGGCGTCACAGTCGGTGAGGTTCTTCTTCCGAACCCCGTGGCGACTCCGCTGGAAGGGATGTGGGACGATCGCGACGCCGCCGGATTCGCGGACGCACTCGACGGTCTTTGCGAGCGACAGCCCGCGCTTCGGCCGCTCTTCGACGCCGATGGCGAGCAGGTGGCCCGCGCGGGTCGATACCTCGACGCCGGGAATCCCCAACAGTCCGTAGTCGGCGGCGAGGTCGGCCGCGCGTAGCGATTCCCCGATGGCGTCGTGATCGGTGACGACGATGCCGTCGAGACCGATGTCTTCGGCGTGTTCGAGGAGCAGCTCCACCGGTTCCCGGCCGTCGTACGAACCCTCGGAGTGGACGTGCGGGTCGATGGCGACCGTAGCCGTCCGCGTCATGGTTGATTCGATATCTCGTCCAGCCGTGATAAATCCACCTCCGACATCGGCGGCGGTTGCTGGATTGTGTAGGTATCCTACCGCGAGTGAACCGATGTGAGCGAGCGGGTGCGAGGGCGACCATCGGGAGTCCGACGCGCTTTTTCCCCACGTTTTTGCCAACGAACGAGTGAGTGCAGCAAAAAGTGGGATGGACTCGTCGGGATTTGAACCCGAGGCCTTCCCCGTGCCAGGGGGATGATCTACCACTGATCTACGAGCCCGCACCCGCTTCTATCGACGGCGATTGGATAAACCCATCGTATCGAGTCGAAACGGTTTACTTCGGTGCGGAGAGTGATGGAGATGGGAACAGCACGGCCGCAAATCCGACTCGTCTACGTGGACTCCGAGATTGCGGTAGTGTTCGGTAGCGTCTCGTGCGATTCCTATCCTCACCAATGGCACGAATGCATACACGACGCCGCGGCTCGTCCGGTTCGGACAAGCCCGTGGCAGACGACCCGCCGGAGTGGAGCGACGTCGACAGCGATGCGGTCGAAAACCGCATCGTCGAACTCGCCGAGCAGGGCCACAGCCCGAGCGAGATCGGTCTCAAACTCCGCGACGAGGGTGTACAGGGCACGCCGGTGCCGAACGTCCAACTGGCGACCGGCAAGAAAGTCACCGAGGTCCTCGAAGGACACGACGCGAGCGCCGACCTGCCCGAGGACCTCCGGAACCTGATGGAGCGGGCGGTCGGGCTGCGCGAGCACATGGCCGCGAACCCGAACGACGCCCAGAACAAGCGCGCACTCCAGAACACGGAGGCGAAGGTCCGCCGGCTCGCCGACTACTACCGCGGCGACGCGCTCGATGCGGACTTCCAGTACACCTACGAGCACGCACAGGAACTCCTGTAGATGGCTATCGCCGGTCGCTCCGAGGATTCGCTCGCGGCCGACAGCGTTGCCGACGCGCTCCGCGAGGCCGCGTTCGTGCGGCTGCTCGCAAGCGACGACAGCGACTCGCTCGCGGCGGCCGGCCTGCTCGGGCGCGCGCTCGCCGAACGGGGAACGCCGTTTCAGGCGCGCGTTGCCGGGCAACTCGTCGGCGCGACCGACGACGCGACGACCGTCCACATCGGCTTCGAGGGCGGGGATCTCTCGCTTCCGCTGGAGCAGCCAGCGAGCGAGACGGCCTTCGGGGTGGCCCGCGACCTCGATTGCGACCCCGACCCCGTGCTCGCGCTCGCGGGCATGGGCGAGGCCCTCGAGGGAACCAGCGCCTTCGAGGACGCCCGCGGGCAGGGCGTCGTCGAGCGGCGTCCCGGCGTCGCGGTACCGGTCGCCGACCTCACCGACGGGCTGGCGCACACGACGCTCGTCCACGCGCCCTTCTCGGGAGACGAGGAGGCGACCGCGGCGGCCCTCGACGGACGCGACGACCCGCGCGAGGTCGCCTCGTTGCTCGCGCTCTCGGTGGCGAACACGGACGGAGCGACGCCACGGGCCGCCGAGTCGGTGGCCCGCGCGCTCAGGCCGTACGCTATCACTGCGGGCGAAAGCGCCGTCAGCGGCCGCTGTGAGACCGTCGGCGGCTACGCCGACGTGCTCCGTGCGAGCGCGCGCGAGCAACCGGGCGTCGGTCTCGCGCTCGCGCTCGGCTACGACGCGTGGGACGCCGCGCTCGCGGCGTGGCGTACACACGGAACGCGGACGCACGCGGCGCTCCGCGAAGCGACGACCGAACGCCATCGGGGCGTGTTCGTCGCTCGCGTCGACGACGCGCCGCTCGCCACGACCGCCCGCCTTCTGTGTGATTTCCGCTCGCCGGAGCCGATCGCGCTCGCCGTCTCCGAAACGCGCGCGGCGGCTGCGGCCACGGAGGACACCGATCTCGGCGACCACATGCACGAGGCCGGTGCGGCCGCCGGTGGAGACGGCGACGGAAGCGCCCGGCGCGGACGGGCACGCTTCGAGAACGCCGACGAGTTCGTTTCGGCGTTCCGGGAGGCGCTCCCATGAAGCGCGCACGGCTGCGGACGGACTCCGCGGATGGAAGAATCGTCGCGGCGGCACTCGAACCGGACAACACGACGGAGATGGAGACGGTTGTCGATGGCGACACCATTGAGACGACGTTCGAACGCGAGCGCACAGGAGGACTGCGCTCGACGATCGACGATTACGTCGTCAACCTCTCGGTGGCCGAACGAGTCGTACAGATGGCGAACGAACACAGCGACCAACCGAACAGCGACACAGCGAACAACGACACATCATGAGCGAACGTTCAGTATCACGACAGCAGCAGACGAAGCGGTGGTACACCGTCTTCGCGCCCGAGTCATTCGACCGGGCCGAACTCGGTGAGACCCCCGCGGACGAACCGAACGCGGTGCTCGATCGCACCATCGAAACGACTCTCGGCGAACTGACCGACGACGCCGGCGCGAACAACATCAAGCTCACCTTCCGCATCACCGACGTCGGGAGCGACGCGGCCTACACCGAGTTCGAAAAGCATGAACTCACGCGCGATTACCTCGGCAGTCTGGTGCGTCGCGGGGCCTCGAAGGTCGCCGCCTATCTGACTGTGCGGACGAGCGACGACTACCGGGTCCGCATTCAACCGGTGGCCTTCACCACGAAGAACGCCGACGACAGCCAGGAGAAGGCGATCCGCAAGCGGATGACCGAACTCGTCCGCGAGGCCGCGAGCGAGCGCACCTTCGAGGAACTCACCGACAGCGTGACCCAGGGACGGCTGTCGAGTGCCATCTACGGCGAGGCACGGACCATCTACCCGCTGCGCCGCGTCGAGATCGGCAAACTCGCACTCGATGCCCACCCCGACGAGGTCGCCGAAGAGGAAGAGACCGCCGTCGACGTCGACGAGAGCGACGTCGAGGTCTGAGCTACTCGGTAACGGTGAATTTTCCGACCATTCCGGTCGGCTCGTGTGGGATGCAGAAGTAGTTGTACGTCCCGGGGACCTCGAACGTGTGCTCGAACGTCTCGCCGCTCTCGATGGCACCGTCTGTCCCCGAGGTCCACGCCTCGCGGGCGGCTCCTTCACCCTCGAAGCCGCCGGAGGCGAAGTACGTCGCCGCGTCGGGAATCCGCGACTGGTAGGCGGTCACGGTGTGGCTGCGCGAACCGGTGTTGCGCCAGACGACCGGCTCCCCGACGCGCGGCTCGAAGTCCTCCTTCGGGAGGAAGGCGCTCGAACTCATCCCGATGTCGTAGTCGGGCTGTTCGCGCGAGGAGCCGAGACAGCCGGCGAGACCGACGGCGACTCCGGTCGTGGCGGTAAGAAACGCACGACGGTTCATGGGTTCGACTTCGAGCGCGGGGGGTATAGACTCCGCGATACGCGCTGGGGCGGCGAGGATAAACGCCTAAATCGCCCGTCGGCGATGGCGCTGACATGGCTACTCGGCCGCGATTCGTCGCCGCGCTCAGTCTCGCCGACGGCGTCACGGCGGCCAACGCCGCCCTCGGCTTTCTGGCGGCGGCGCTCGCGCCGATTTCGCCCGCGCTGGCCGCCCGGTTCGTCCTGCTGGCGGCGGTCGCCGACGGACTCGACGGTGTGCTCGCCGGGCGGGTGGGGGCCACGCCGGTCGGCGAGTTCCTCGACTCGCTGGCCGACGTCGCCTCGTTCTGTGTCGCGCCCGCGTTGCTCGTCTTCTCGGTGGTGCGCCTCGAATGGGGCGTCGCGCCGTCGAGCCTCGTGGGGGCGCTGGCGCTCGCCGTCGCCGCGCTGTTTGTCGTCAGCGGTGTGGTTCGACTGGGGCTCTATACAGCCTACGACGTCGAGCGCGGCCACACCGAAGGCGTCCAGACGACGCTCGCGGCGACGGTGCTCGCGGCTGGCTTGCTCGCCGGCATCGAGACACCAACCCTGCTCCTCGGTGCGACCGCGGTCTTTGCGGGGTTGATGGTCGCGCCGGTCACGTATCCCGACCTTCGGGTGCGCGATGCGCTCGTGATGGGTGTCGTGCAGGCCGGTGCAATCGTCGTTCCCGACGTCCTCTTCGGCGTGTTTCCACGCCTCCTGCTCGCCTGTGCGCTCGCATATCTTCTGTTCGCGCCGTGGTCGTATCCGGCGGGCGACGAAGGGAAACGCACTTAGGCGATTCGAGCGAAATCCGCTCCATGAGCGACGGGGACGAGCCTGCGGACGAAATCGAGCGAGAGGCGGATGCGGCCGGGGAGGAGACCTCGACCGAGTCCGAAGAGACCGATCAGCCGGCGGCCGAGGAGGCCGGCGAGGCCGAATCGGAGCGTGGCTCCGACGAGCCGACCGCCGACGGGAACGACACGGACGAACCCGCCGGCGAGACCGACGACGAGGGCCGGCGCGAAGGCGACCAGCTGGGAGCCGAACACGCCGACGAGGAAGCCACATCCGGCGACGACGCCGACATCGAACCGCCGGAAGGGGACGAAACCGAGCAGGACGAAGATACGGAATCCGACGACGAAGCCGCGGACGAGACCAAAGAGGAGGCCGAGGATAGCGAGACGACCGACGAAGACGACGAATCGACCGACAACGAGGGTGGCAATGGTGACGAGGAAGCCGAAGACACCGAAAGCGACGACACCGAGGAGGGCGAACTGGAGGCGCGAACGCCCGAAGCGCTCGACGAGCGCCTCGACGAGGTCGAAACGGGTATCGAGGAAGCCGACACCGAAGCCGACCTCGATGTGGTGGAGAACGATCTCGACGGCGTCGAGGAGGACATCGAGGCGGCCGACCTCCCCGAACCCGACGAGGACGAGGAGGACGCCGAGGATCCGGGCGAGGAACTCGAATCCAGAGTGACGGAACTGCGCGAGGCAATCGAGGACCAGCGCGGTCCGTACGCCGAGGACGCCGTCGAGGCAATCGAGGGCGCACAGTCGACGCTCACCGAGACGCGCTGGACCGAACAGGGTGAGCGTGAGATTGCTGACGTGGTGGATTCGTTCCTCGACAGCGCCGGCGAGACGCTCGACGAGGAGTTCACGGCCGCCAACGACGAGCCGGAGCATCTCGCGGCGGCGCTCGGCGAGGTAAACGAGACCATCGAAAATCGGGACCTCGACCCGGACGACGACGCCGAGACCGTCGCGGCGCTGGTCGAGGCGGCCGACGAACTCACCGCGGGTCTCGACGACGCCGAGGAATGGGACGATCTCACCGTACGGGAGAAACTCACCGTCGAGGGTTTCTACGACGTGCTCACGCCCGAGACCCGCAAGGACTTCCCGCCGGAGTGGAACGCCATCAAGATCTACGAGAAGCGGGGCGATCCCGAACCCATCCTGCGCGGGCTCGACATGTTCGGCTCGGATTTCATGGAGGAACACTGCATCGAGTCACTCAAACGGATGGGCGCGCCAGAAGCCTACGACGTGATGGAAGAGCGCGCCCAGAAGCGCAACAAACCGCCGATCGAGGTGCTCGGAAAGATCGGCGACGACCGCGCGCTCGACACCCTCCACGAGTACATCGAGGGCGAGAGCGACCCCGCGCTCCAGAAAGTCACCATCAAGGCCATCGGCGAGATCGGCTCGACGGACTCGACCCAACCGATCGCCGACCGGCTGGTAGCCGAGAACGAGACCGTCCGCTCGAACGCGGCGCGCGCACTCGGTCTCATCGGTGACACACGCGCCATCTCGCCGCTCTCCGATGTGCTCTCCGACGACGACTCGAACTCGGTGCGCGCGAGCGCCGCGTGGGCACTCAACCAGATCGGAACGGAGAAAGCGCTCGACGCCGCCCGCGAGCACGCAAACGACCGCTCGTTCCTCGTCCAGAGCGAGGCCGAGAAGGCCGACCGCGCGATGGCCGAGGACGGCGACGCCGCCGAGACGACCGTCTGAAACGCGCTCGTCGAAGACGAGAGTTTATATACTCGAACGGAACCATCGCCGTGCGTGTCCGTTCGTGCCGTCGCGTTCGTGGTCGTTCTCGTCGTCGCGTCGCTGAGCGGGGCGGCGATGGCGGCGGACGACGAATCGGTCGAAGCACAACCGGACGGACCGCACATCGAGGCGGTCTATCCGAACCCACTCGCCGACGACGATGCGGGCGAATACGTTCTGCTCGACGTTCCCCGAGAGACGAATCTCACGGGCTGGACGCTCGGCGACGGCGAGACGACGATCACGCTTCCGAACACGACCGTCGAGGGGCAGGTGGTGCTGACGGACGACCCGAACGCCACCAACCTCTCCGGGCCAGCACAGGTACTGAACGGGTCGGTGAGCCTCGCCAACGGCGGTGAAGAACTCGTCCTCGCCGACGGCGGGGAGGTCGTCGACGAGACGGTCTACGAGGACGCACCGGATGCCGAGGTATGGAATCGGACCGCCAACGGCTGGGCGTGGCAACACCGCGGGGCGACCGACTTTCGGGCGGTGCGGTCGGACGCGACGAGCGCGCGGGCGTTCGTGCTGCCCGATGCGCCCGGAATGCCCATCGACGTACTCGACTCAGCACAAGAGCGCATCCTGCTTTCGGGCTATTCCTTTGCCTCCGAGCGCGCTGCGCGTGCGCTGCAACGAGCCGCCGAGCGCGGCGTCGAGGTGCGAGTGCTGGTCGACGACGCACCCGTGGGTGGCATCAGCGATCGACAGGGTGAACTGCTCGACGACCTCGCGCGGGCCGGTATCCCAGTTGAGGTCATCGGCGGCGACTGGGCACGATACGATTTTCATCATCCGAAGTACGCGGTCGTCGACGACCGCGCGCTCGTCATGACCGAGAACTGGAAGCCATCGGGAATCGGCGGGAAGTCGAGCCGTGGCTGGGGTGCGGTCGTCGAGGGTGAAGTTGCCGACAGGCTCGCCGAAATCTTCCGTGCGGACGCCGACTGGCGCGACACCGCCTCGTGGAGTACGTTCCGCGCGAACCGCACGTTCGAGGAGGACGAAGTGGCGAACGAGAGCTATCCGACGACCTTCGAGTCGCAGAACGTGAGCATCGAGAGTGCACAGTTGCTCGCCGCGCCCGACAACGCGGAGGGCGCGCTCGTCGAGCGCCTCGACGGTGCCGACGATTCGATCGACGTCGTGCAGGCGTCCATCGGGAGCCAACGGCAGCCGTTTCTCCGAGCAGCGGTTCGTGCGGCAGAACGCGGCGTCGAGGTGCGTATCCTGCTCGGCGGTGCGTGGTATTCGGAGGAAGACAATGGCGAACTCGCCGAGTGGCTGAACGAAAAGAGCAGTGATGAGAACCTCTCGCTCGAAGCCAAAGTCGCCGCGTCGGGATCGCGCTTCGAGAAGATCCACGCCAAGGGTGTCATCATCGACGGCGAGGAGGTGGTCGTGGGGAGCATGAACTGGAACAATAATTCCGCCCGCGAGAACCGTGAAATAGCCCTCGTGCTCGACGGCGAGGAAGCAGGGACCTACTACAGCCGAGTGTTCGACGCCGACTGGACGGACGAGGAGAGCGAGCGCGGTCTCGACACCGGTATCGAAACGCCGCTACCCGTCGGGGTGATCGCGGCGGTCGTGGGTGTGACGGTGCTCGCGGCTGTCGTCGCGCGCCGTATCGAGTTCGAGTGACGTTTCGAGACTACAATCAGTCTTCGGCACTCCGTTTCGGGATGACGAATTTCGGCGAGTTGCGATGTTCTACAGGTTCGAGATCGCGTCGTCGATGTCGAAGTCTTCCGTGGTCTCGGAACCCTCCTCGTTCCGATCGACGCTCTCCTGTTCTTCGTCGATGTCGACCTCGGGACCCTCCTCGTCGGTGAACTCGGTGTGGACACCCCACGGCATCTCAATACCACCCGTTCGGGGTAGCGGTCGGCTCTCGGTGCGTTTCGGAGGTGTGGATGGGTGCTTGCATGGCGGTATGGACGGTCGAACGTAGCGGACGAATGAGTATATGACTGTCGCACCGACGGACGAACCGTGCTGACGTCGGTTCAGTGAGTTTGCCGAGTCAGTCCTCGAAGCCAGCCACGCTTGCGCTGCCGAGTTCCTCGTCGATTTCGGCGTCGCCCATCTTCGCTTCGAGCGCGTCGAGGACCGTCTCGCGCATGCCCTTGACGAACTTGATCGAGCCGACCACGAGGTGGCCGCCGCCGCTGACGCCGCCGTCGGTCTCGGCTTCGAGTTCCTCGACCATCCGCGGGATGTCGAGGCGCACGCCGTCGGAGCGGAGCACGGCGAAATCGGGCCCGTAGCCGACGGTGATGACGGGACTGTCGCTCTCGGCCACCTTGCGGTCGTGAATCGCGCCCGTCGTCTTGCCCGGTGCAGGGTAGGTAAAGCGATGGGCGTGGCGCTCGACGTCGATCCGGTAGAGGTCCGCGCCGTTTGCGAGGCTCGCACTCTCGACGTGAGGCATCACGGCGTCGAGTTGTTTTTCGGTGTCGCGTTCGGCTCGTTCGGAGAGGAATTCGACGAGTTCGGTGTGACGGGCGTCGTCAGCGCCGTCGACGCCGAGTACGTCCGTGAGCAGCGACTCGCCGGCGCTGTAGCGTAGCCAGTGCGCCGAGTAATCGAGCGCGTCGCCGATCGCCTGGAGATCGCTCTCGTCGTAGCCCGCTTCGCGGGCGAGGGCGAGGTAGTCGGTCATCGCGTCGGCTTCCGAGCGGTCGGTGAGACCCGCGACCGCCGGGACGTGAGTGAGTTCGTCGGTGATTTCGGGGTGGATCATTCGGGCGAGTTCCACACACAACATTCCGGTCGTCACCCGGTAGTCCTCGTCGTGGAGGTAGGGGTTGACGTGTTCTGTGAGCAGCCCGTCGACCGCGTCGGGGTCGGGATGGTGGTGATCGACGGCCACGATGGGGATATCGTACTGAGCCAGCGCCTCGTAGGCCGGCACGTCCTCCTCGGTAGAGCCGTTGTCGAGCATCGCCACGAGCGGGAGTCGCTGGCCGTGGCGGTCGCGGTCGCCGAGCGCGAAGTTGAGGTCCCGCGTGACGTCCTCCATCTCGTAGTAGGGGGCCTTGCTCGGCAGGCGCTTGAGCAGGTGGCGTGCCGCCGACGGATCGCCGTGAACCTCGGCGACGAAGCGCGAGAGCGCGAGCGTCACGGGGATGGATGCACACATCCCGTCGCCGTCGGCGTGGTGGCGGATGCGAATCGGTCGATTCTCCAACACGGCACGGCGCAGGCGCGTCGCCACGGCTTCGAGGTCCTCGTGAAGTTTGTCGAGGGCCGGCCAGTCGATGAGCGGTTCGACGTCGTGCGGTTCTGCCTGCCGTTCGAGCGCGCTGTCGAGGCGCTCGCGGAGTTCCGCCGTGTCGTCGAGCGCGTCGAGCGCGTCGACCTCGATCTGGAGCGCTCCCTCGCGCCGCTCAACCGTCCCCGTGACTCTGACCATGTCGCCGAGGTCGAAGTCCGGATAGGCGCGGACGCCGGCCGATTCGAACGCCGCACACGGGACGATGCCGCCGGCGTCGCGCACCGTGAACACGGTGGGGCCGCCGGTCTGTTTGATCTGCACGAGTTCGCCCTCGACGGTGACCGTCTCTCCCTCCTGGCTCCCGAGTTCGTCGGCGGCCGTGATCTCGGGGTCGTGTTCGACATGGGTCGTCTCGGGGTCGTGTTCGACATGGGTCGTCTCGGGGTCCTCGACGGAAACCGACTCGAAGCCGAGATCGCCGTTCATCCTGATTTCGACGAGTCGCACGGTCAGCTCGTCGCCGACGGCGTAGGTTCCGTCGAGATTCGACTCGTGGACGAGGCCCGAGACCGATTCGGAGAGATCGACGAAGATCCCGTACTCGACGACGCCGTTGACCGTCGCGCGATAGTACGCGCCCTCTTCGACGTCCTCGACGGTGCAATCGGGGGCGAGGTCGTGAACGGAAGCGTCGCCGACTGGTTCGGAATGAGATGGAGTGGACATTCTTGGCAGTCGTTTGCCGCGACCGACTTTAACGCTTGGCAAACACGTGTGTCGGCTTCGGAACGCTTAGATGGACGCCGGGCGAGTCCCGTCCTATGGGGCTGTTCCGGTCGCGTGAGTTGCTCGGCATCGCCGCCGACACTCTGGAGTTCGCTCGCTCGGCGGCCGCCGAGACCCACCCGAACGAGTACATGGGTCTCCTGCGAGGTCAACCGGCCGGCGAACTCGGACTCGACGAATCGGGTACTGTGATTACCGACGTGCTCGTCATCCCCGGAACCGAATCGAATCCCGTCAGTGCCACGGTGAAGACGAGTCTCGTGCCCAACGATATGCGCGCCGCCGGATCGATTCACTCCCACCCGAACGGCGTTCTCAGGCCGAGTGCCACCGATCGCGCGACCTTCGGCAAAGGTGAGGCACACATCATTCTCGGCGCACCCTACGGTCCCGACGACTGGCGCGCGTTCGACCGCGAAGGCGAGGAGCGCGACCTCCCGGTGCTCGACGTCTCGCTGCCCGACGCCGAGGAATTCTTCGATTTCACACAGGCCGACATCGACGAGGAACTCCGATGAACGATTCAAGCACCGTCATCGCACAGGGCACCTTCGACATCCTTCACCCAGGTCATCTCCACTACCTCCGCGAGGCGGCGGCGATGGGCGACGTCCTCCACGTGATCATCGCCCGCCGCGAGAACGTCACCCACAAAGAACGACCGGTGCTTCCCGACCGCCAGCGCCGGGACATGGTCGCCGCGCTCGACCCCGTCGACAGCGCGCTGCTTGGCGACAAAGAGGACATCTTCGTGCCCATCGAGCGCATCGACCCCGACGTCATCGTGCTCGGCCACGACCAACACCACGACGAGGCGGGCATCGAGAGCGCGCTCGCCGAACGCGGCATCGACTGTGCGGTGAAACGCGCCTCGGGCCGCGAACCGGACTTCGACGGCGAGGTGCTCTCGACGGGGACGATCATCGACCGCATCTGCGAGCAGCGGTGCTGATTCGCGTCCGACGAGCGTCTGACTGACGCTTTTTGTGTAGCGCACGATCGGTGAGAGTATGTCGAGCACCAGCCAGCCGACGGACACGCGAGCGGTCGTCGAGGCGCTCTCGTATCACGACTGCCCGCTCGACCGGACGCCCGCCCGTGACGACGCCGTTCTCGCGGCCTACAAGTACCTCCTCACCCACCGGACGGTCTCGCGGCTCGGACTCGTGGGCAACGTCTATCCACAGCGCGACGGCGGACTCGGTCCGAGTGAGTGGTACGAGGCGCTCGTCGCGCCGCTGTTGAGCGAGCTGCCGGGCGTCTCGCCGCCCGGGCCGGGTACGGCGCTCTGGCGATACGTGTCCGAATAGCCGAGTGACCGACCCGTGTCACCGGTCTATTTCGATACCGTGACCGAGTACGTTGCAGTATCGGTTTTCGTCTCTCCACCGTCCGTATACTCGTATTGCACACTGATGATCAACAGTCCGTTGTCGGTTTTCTCGTTGAGGTTGCTCAGCGTGACCGATGTCGTGCTCCCTGCCGAAACGCTGAAGGGACTGCTGAGCGTTTCGGCCTTTCCATTCAGGTCGACATCAGTGCCCGCGAACCTGCCTTCCGTGGCAAACTTCCCGTTCGGGAACTTGCCAACGTAGCCGTTGAACTGTACTCGTGTCGCCTTCATATCGACACTCCCGCTGTTCTCGAAGACGAACTCGACTGCATTGTTGCCGACCGTCCTAGCGTTCTCGACGGTGACGGTTGAGGCTGTGAGTGCAAAGCCGTTGTCGATGTCGCTACCGATGTCGTCCGGGTCGGTATCGCTATCAGCGGGAACGTCAAACTCGTAAGTGACGGTGTTCAGCTGCTTACTGGTTCCGTCGGGTAAGGTGGCTGTTCCCGTATCGCCCCCGACGAGCGTGAGTTCGATTTCGACCGTACTGCCGGCATCCGCGGGACCGGGGGCATAGTTGAACGTTGCACGTCCACCGTCGTCCGTCGATGCGGTGGCGGTATCGCTTCCCGACCCGGCAAACGTCCCAGACCCGCTGACGATTTTGGCCTCGACCGTCTCCCCGGCAGCGAAGGTACCGAATTCGTCGTGAGCGCTCACGGTCAGCGTCTCCGGTGTACCGACGTCGACGGTCGGCTCGGTCGTCGAATCCTCGCTTTTGAGATACTTCAACTCGGGCTCGTCCGAACTTCCGAGAGTGACCTCAGCGGCACGGAGTGCGTAGCTCTCTCCGCTCTTCAATCCGATTTTTACGCTCCCGGGGTCGCCACCGCTGTATCCGTTGAGCTTGACGTTCGGCGTCCCGGCTCCGAAACCGTCCCCCAAAATCTCCGTCCACGTGTCTCGGGGGAGTGTCGTCGGAACGCTGATTTCGCCGCCGTCCGACCCAACGCGCACGTACTCGGTCGACGTGCTCACAGGTCGTGCGGTCAGGCTCGTCGTGACGCCGCTTTTCTGATACTCACCCGCAACGAGAAGAAGATTGATACGCTTTCCGTCGTCGGAAAGCAGCCCGCCTTCGGACCCGAGCGTTGGTGGGTTGTCGTTCTCGAAGTCCTTGATGAGCATCCCGTTTTCGAGCGTGTACTCCGTCCGCTGTTGGAGCAAATTATAGCTTGGTTGGTAGCCAATGATTCGGGTCTCGAACGTCGGGTTCGTGCTCCAGTACCCACTGCCGTCGCTCAGTCCCGATACTGTCACCGTCTGCGGGTCGCCAGTACTGAGTGACCCGGCCGGACTGCCCGGGTTGATCGCGAGTGCCCGGTCGGGATACTGCACGCCGGTAGTGACGGTTGCCGATTGAGGAACGCCGCTCGTTCCGGCCTGCTGAATCGCATCGTTCAACCGACTCATCTCGCCCTCGACAGTTTGGGAGTGCTTGAACTCGACTTCCTCGTTCTGTGCGGGGACGACGCTCGACTGATACAGCGTGAAAACGATCATTATCAGCGCGAAAATCAACACGAACCCCACGACTGGCGAAACCGCGCGCTCGTCGTCCATCAATCGCTTCAGTTGCTGTTTGAGTGAATTCATCTTATCATACCACCCCGAAAACGATGAGCGCGAACGTCGGCAACACGACGGCGAACTTCGCGCCCGTGAGCAGGTTGCCGCTGCGGATGTAGCCCGCGATGAATCCCGACATAACTCCCTGAATCGTCACCGCGTGGAAAAAGAGCATGCCCATCAGTTCGACGTCGATGCTCGCCCCGAGTCCGGCCTGCCCGCCCGTACCGCCCGTGTCGAGACCCGCCATCGTATCGAGGAAGTTTACCTTCAGGATGGCCATCACCGCTAGCAGCGTGAAGAACGTCATCACGATGATGACGACCTGCATCCGGGCCTGCGAGCGCTGCTCGCGCTCGATGTCGTCCTGGTTCTCGCTGGCGCGCGCCGCCGTCGAGAGCACCTCCGTTATCTGACTCGACGCTTCCTGGGCCTTGCCGACGACGTTCACCGTGCGCGCGAGCCGCGGGATGTGATATTTGTTGTTGAACTCGACCAGCGCCGTCGTCAGATTCGTCCCGTAGTTGACTTTCGCGTACATCACCCGAAACTCCTCGGCGAGTCGGCCCGAGGAGGTGTCGGCGACGAGTTTCAGCGACTCCAGGAGGGTCAATCCCGTGCTGTTCGCACTCGACAGTTTGCGAAGGTTCTCCGAGAGTTTGCCCGTGATGTGCCGGCGCGTGCGGACGTTCCACTCGTAAAATATGGCCACCGGCAAGCAGTTCACGTACAGCGGGACGTACACCCAGAGGAAGGTTCCGCCCACGGAGTTTCGGATGAATCCCTCCATCGAAATCGGCGCATTCCCCGAAACGACGCCGAAGGCGACCAGCACGACCGACGCTGGGATCGTGAGCGCGAGCACCGCGAGCGGATAATCGCGGAAGAAGTAGTGGGGCTTCGTGAGTAGCTCCGCCGTCCGATAGGTCCCCTCACGGCTTTCGATGCGGTCGAAGATCCTATGTGTACCGACGTAGCGCTCGACGAGTCCGAGATCGGCAATGCGTTCGATCCCCGTCATCGTTTCCCGGTCGTCGCCTCCCTCGGGACGGAGATAGCCGTCGCCGACCTCGTCCTGTTTGACCGTCGAGACTAATACTGTGAAGCCAATGCCGATGAGCGGGATCAGTCCGTAGACGGTCATGTAGAGGAGCGCAGTCTGTGAGCCGCCGATCATGCTCATCACGACGAGAATGATGATGAGCAGAAGCGGGAACACCGAGAGCGTAATGTACATCTCACCGAAGAGTTCGAGCGTTTCGAGCACCAACGACTGCTCCTGTTTGGTGGTTCGGAGGTGTTTGTCCTTCTTGTCGCTCAGAAAGTCAGTCATGTCCCCACCCGAATCGATGATCGAGAGCATGTCCGTCAGAAACTGGCTCAGCTCCTCGCTCGGCGTTCTGAGCGCTTGCTTTCTGATGGCCGTTCGATAATCGGTGTCGAAGTATTCGGTTTCGAGGTGGATGCTCTCGAACTCCTTTGCCACCGCACCGTACGTGTCGTCGGCGCGCGCCATCGCCTCGAAAATTTCGAGTTGGTTCAACCCGCCAATCGACAGCGCGTACATGAACGAGACCGAATCGGCTAGTAACATATTGATCTCGCGCTTGCGCGAACTCGCCCGGAAGTAGGGGACGGCGACGAGCGCGCCGAACCCAGCGACGAACCCGACCAATCCACAGACCAGCCCCGAGAGCAAGACGAGCAGCGGTATCTTCACCACCTCGAAGACCTCCAACAGGGGACCGCGAAGCAGCCGGATGTCGGTGAGTTTCGGCGTGCCAGTCACGAACAGTTCGACGAGCGCATAGCCCGACAGCGTGGCGACCACCCACAGCACCGCGCCGGCGACGACGCCGACTGCGAGCGCCCGCGAGAGATACATCTCCACCGTGTCGGGCATGCGCGCCGCGGCCAGTTTGCGCTCCATGTCGTCGACGAAATCGCCGTCCTCGTCGAACAGCAATCGATAGAGCGGGTAGAACCGGTCGCCGAGCGTCCGCGACCGGTTCCCGAATCCATCGGCCCCGTAGCTCACTCCGCACCACCCTCGTCAGTCATATCGGAGTCGGTTTCGGCTCGTCCGCCGTCGGCAACGGCGGCGGCCAGCCCCGGCGCTGCCCGCTCGTCGTACTCGTCGAACAGGCGGTCTTCGGCCTCCGCGAGGATCGACGCGGTGTGCTCGCGCAACTCCTCGCTCGGGTCCGGCCGGGGCACCATCGCCTCCTTCTCGGGGTCGGTGTCGATGAGAACGCTCTCCATCCCCCGGAGGTCGTCGAGGCTTTCCTCCAGTCGGTCGTTGGCGATGAGCGTCAAAATCGCGTCGGGGTCGTTGATGAACCCCTGCAGTGTGGCGGCGGCCTGCGTGTACGTGTTGAGACCGTGGTCGACGAGGTAGGCGAGCACGACCTTGCGCCGGAACAGCTCCGACGACAGTCGCTCCTGGCTCCAGCCACGGTCGAACTTGATGTCTTCGAGCGTGCTCGACGTCCCCAGTTTGAGGAAATCGTCGGTCTCGGCCTGCCACTGATAGACGTCCTGAACGTTGATCTCGTCGTGCTCGGCGTCGTAGTAGTTGATCTCGGTAAGCGCCTTGTTCCGGCGGACCTTCCGGCCCCGAACCCGGGTTGCGGTCTGGACGCTCACGAGGTCGAGCGCGGTAAACAGCGTCTTCGAGACGTTGATGGGGTCGGTCGTGAAGCGCTTGATGACCTCGCCCACGTTGTCGGCGTGAAAGGTCGTGAGCGAGGTGTGGCCCGTGCTCATCACCTGAAACAGCGTCCGTCCTTCCTCCCCGCGGATCTCGCCCATCACGATGTACTCGGGGCGCTGGCGCAGCGCCGCTTCCAAGAGCTTGAACTCGTCGATATCGCCGGCATCGTCGCCCGTGAACGAGGGGCGGGTAGTCGAGGCGACCCAGTTGCGCTGGGGGATTTCGAGTTCTCTGGTGTCCTCGATCGAGACGATCTTCGCCTTGCTCGGGATGAACAGCGAGACGGCGTTCAGACTCGTCGTCTTGCCCGACGCCGTACCGCCCGCAAAGAGCATCGACTTGTTGTTCTCGATGCAGAGCCAGATGTACGCCATCTCCTCTAGCGAGAACGTGTGCCAGTTGATGAGGTCGATTGGCGTGAATGGGACGTCCTTGAACTGCCGGATACAAACTTGCTGTTACAGTAGAAGTACAGAAAACAGAGAGGGGTAATACTATTTATTTTCGATAGGTTGTAAAACGATCTTCTCCAGTTTGGGTTGATCGCACACTACGCACCCAATGGTATCGAGGTTTTGGGCCTCTAATGGGTTCTCAAGCGTACGAACAGCGCCACAGTTCTGGCACGCCCATAACTCATACTCGTCGCCACTGTCTGTACCCTCGAATGGCATAGGTGTGTCAACGGACATATAACACTTAAATTTACCTGCCGTACACTCAGCGAGACCGGCCACCACAACTAAGTAATTTGAAACTACATTTGACACGGATGGGCGTATCCCAACTACCGGCCCATCCATTGACCGGAACCGCCCGACGTAACCGGGTTCGATCCGAAAAACACTATCACGGCCGGGACCGTGATACCCCACAAATCGGGGAATAGGAGGATTGAGGTACGGTCAAAGATATGAAAACAGGACAGCCGTGAAATACTTAACCTCCGTACAGTTGATAGACTCACACTATGAATCAAATTGACATTGCTGTCGAATGTAACCGACGAGAATTATCTGTCCGGGATTTCATTGAACCAGATGGGAACCGGCTATCTACGGGAATGACTAATCAAATATCTAATGATTGTGAAATCGAGTACAAAGGTACCATGATGTATAAGGGAGTTGACACTCCGGAAGTACTCGAATTTGTCCTGAACGTCGGTAGCGACGTATCGAAAGGAATCCTCGGTGCTTGGCTGTACGACCAACTCAAAGGGGCCGAAAATTCACGGCTGTACGTAGATGGGGAGCTTGTTTCAGTTCAAAAGGACAGAATACAGAACAGACTGGATGAGCTATTAGAGGAAGAAAACGAATAGTCCGGGCGACCTATCGAGTGCGCCCGTCGGTCCACCGAGAACAGTTCGGGCACCTGTATAGGTTGCCCGCATTGAGTGGGGTCGTCGGCACGTTGTCGGGGTCGAACGACTCACCGCAGTGTTCGCACTTCATTTAGGGTTCCGGGACATGGCGGGGATCCTCCGGTGGGAGGAACCGACGTTCGTCTATATCGTTCTCGTCGTCGGTCTCGTCGTCGGTCTCGACTTGACCCCCGTCCGTGGCGACCGGGTTCCGTGCTGCCGTAGCGGTGGCCCGTGCTGCCGAACGGAGCGCACCGTCCGCCCGAATAGCATCCGTGTGGTAACAGTGGCCGTGGTGCGTCCATCCTTTGCACGTGCACTTGTCGATGGTCCCGTCCGTCGAGACGTGGACCGAGTGCGCGTCACCGCTGCCGAGTGGGGACCAACAGTTGATGACCCCGTTTGCGCACAGAGTGGTCTCAAGAGCGATACCTTTTTTCGCTGTCCGCGTGTTGATTTTGTCGTCCGTCATGGTCTGGCGGACACCGAAGGGCCGTGTATCAGCACGGTCCTTTTCCGAAGGACTGCGCCCCTCAGTGTCTATTATACCCTATGAGCTACGGGTCCTTAAAACCGTCGTTCGCGTTCAACCAACATAGAACCGTAATTATATCAAAGTTAATCCTACTCGAAAACTCACGGACGCAACCGCAACCGCCATGGATGGGACCGCCACGGGAGAGGACCGCAGAACTTGTCAAGTAACCGAAAGACTTAAATGTTTGGAAGTAATAGTATTGATACTGTCAAACGCGACAGCTACCTTCCTTGCGGTCAACTCATACCATAGGGTCGAACGGTTACTTATCCGTTCGACATTTCAATATCCGGATAGACCTATCTATGTCACCCGACCGGCTTCCGGTCTCGACCACCGCCGTCCCAACCGGGTTACGGTTTGAGGGGGAGAGAACGTCATGGGGGGACGTGGCTACTCGGTCGAAAGGCGCTCGGCGAGACTGGGACCGTCGTCGGAAGGGATCTCGGTCAGCACACAATCGGGGCAAGGTTCGGCCGGACTGGTGGTTAGTGCGACCCGTTCGACGGTCTCGGTCTCGAAGGCACCACAGCTGCAACTAAGAGACCGATGGAAGTGTCCGTCCGCCACGAATACTGTTGCGCCCGGACAGGCTATGTACTGTTGCATTAGCGACGTTCGGCCGGAATAGAAAACGTGTGGACGAATAGGCATGTTCGTCCGAAGCGGGGGAAGTGTACCAGTACCGCATTGTGGAGGACCAATTAAGGCCGGTCTGAAGGCTGGTACAGTTATCCGTATGCACTCTATGCGTATAAACTTTTCGGTGGTCATTAGTAGCACCATATAGTTGATACTACAGAACAAAAATAGTTCTATCCGAATGAAGATAGTTCTGGCCGACGATGAATTACCTCGGGGCGAATGATATTATTGCCACCGGACCAGTCCGTGCCGGTCGGATGAGAACTGTTAACGTGCTCCCTGAATGTAATTAGTCTGTCCGAAAAAGACGCCCCGATGTATTCGGGTGAACGGTGTTCCGTTCCGGCCAGAACCGTACTGTTCTGCCGGACACCGTCCGACCTTTTGCGGATGGATCTACTCCTACAGCAATAGTTCGGCGCTTTTTCTTCCGGACCTGTCCCACTCTTGTCGGTGAGTAGTTTGTCCTCCATGATTTCTTCTCCCCTTAGACCGGACCCCCTCTGGGGTCCCTCCTGTGCGGTAGGAGAATACTTTCTGGAGAACCTGATGGTTCGTTAGAATAACGCCGACATACTACTGAGGGAGTACAGCTTAACTATTGCTGTTGACCTTGCCTATTGGTCCTCCCCCGCTTTTGACGACACCCAACTTTAGTTGGCCAGATACTTAAGTCTTTCGGCGAACGGAGGCCTTGGTACGTAACGCGGTGGTTTTCCATATTATTCTCGTAACTTATGATCATACTTACTCCCCATTTATTTGCCAAATACTTACCACTAATAACTTATGAGTAACGTACGTGAATAATCTGCATAGATATAAACCTGTCGCGCGAAGTCCCCATATATACTTAAAGGGCAGGCACTTGCAAGTACCGAAAGGCTTTTATAGCCTGAACCCTTCACCTTTAGTGAAGAGAGTACACCCATACTCTCGACTTTCTGACCACTGCCGTACCCATCCGGGTCACGGTTTACTAATGTCCGTCAGCGCCCGCTGTGTCTCACAGGATGGATACCCCTACCGAGAGAACGAAACGTGCTCACGGGCCAATCAGGTGCCTTCTCGGCAATGTGAGTAGGTCGGCGGGACTCGGCACCTATCCGACCGCATCTATTCTTTTCTGGTCGTACTTGACTGTATTTATCCGGACATCGAACGATCCTCTCGGACCTATTATCTCGGTCGATGGCTTCGGATGGAAATAGTGTTGGTTCTGTGGTAGTTCTTTTGTTTCGGGCGAGTAGTGGCGTACGTATGTATGACACGGTTCTGCCCGAACGTGTCAAGAAGTTTTTTAAAATAATTATATATAGAAAACTCTATATATAGAGTGGGTACATCGACTGAGAAAATCCAGAGTGATTTCTGTCCAAAATTTCGGCTCCTATAGCCGGGTCGGTGAGACCCTTATTCGTTCCGGCGAGAGGGTTCTATTCTTGTAATAGTAAATAAAAATAACTATAGACAACCGAAAGACTTAAGTAGTTGGGACTATTACAAATTAGACATGGGGGGACCTCCCCTCATTAAACGCCGATTCCGACGACGACCTCGACATCTATCCAGATCGTGTCATTAGGTCGTTCGGACTTGAAGCGTCTGAAATGGGCCGAGGCTCAAGGCCTCTTGACAAAGGAGCACGGCATGGGGGTCGGCCGAGAACGACCCTCCAATTCCGGCCGGTTCCGGGCAACTGGGACCGGTCCTGTCGCAACATGCCAGATATTACAACCGTAGAAATCCGAAGGGACTCACGCGAGCGCCTACGCTCCATCCAGCAAATCAGGGGCGACAATGCAACACACGATACACTCTATTTTCTGTTAGAGAATGTAGAAATACAGCCGCAATCAGCAGATAGTCCGGAAACATCCGGTATTATTGTGGAGAACTACAACAAATGAAGCAGGTAACTGTAAGTCTGGACGACGAGACAGCACAGGCCCTTAAAGAATCGATTGACCGACGGCGCGACCGCGTAGAATTGCAACGACTACGTTTCGCTAATGGTGCCAGCACTACGTCACAAGTAGAGGAACTATCGGAAGGACACGACACGGATCTCCCCGACGCGGTACGTGCATCGATTCAGTACACTCTCGATGACTTAGAATGATTGACGTTTCCGCCGAGAACATTGAGGAGAACAGTAGCGACGACGAACCCATTACGGTCGAAACGGAGCACCGAGAGGAATTGAGTCGAGAGGCCTACGACCGAGAACTTGTGAAGCGGGTCGCCGAGTTGAACGACCTTACGCCAGAGCATGTAATGTCCCGTCGGACCGTTATGCTCGACATGAGTGAGTTGTCGGTAGAACCCGGTGACTTCGAGTAGATGTTTGACTTATTCGGGGAGGAAACTGAAATGGCTACAATAGAGTTTGGGGAGGTGGAAGCATACCACCTCCTATACCGAATCGAGAAAGGCGGAACGAATCACGAATACTCTACATACGTGGACATGCACGGGCACAATCTGGGTTCGGACGGACGGGTAAACGTCGACCTGAATATTGACCCGGATGAGTCCGAATTTGACGCTGATACTATCCGCGAGGGGGAGCAGTTCCTTGAAGCACTAATTGATGAGCAGTGCGACCTTCCGTCGGCAAAATTCAGACACGAATAGAGGGATCGACAGTTTAGACCCCCTGAGGACCGGCCCTTTCGGCAGTAAAAATCCCATACCCACGAGCGCAGGGAATACACCTTAATAGAGATGGATCTGGGAACCGGCTAATCGCCAGAGGGGGACGTCGCTGCAAATACACAAATCGGCCGATCTACTCGGTTCCGGGGCCGTATTTGCGGGTCATATCACGGACATCGGTTGTAGCAATATCCAAATACCTTTCGGTCGTATCTAACTTACTGTGGCCCAATACTTTTTGCAGTGTCCGAACGTCCATGCCGTTACGGAGCGATTGGACGGCCCCCGTGTGGCGAAGCGTGTGGCTGGTTACTCGCATATGGTCTTTCCCGCCGTGGTCGGTGTATAGATGTTCCTGTATGCCAGCATCTTCGGCCGACTGCTGGATAATCCTATTAAATGTATGGTCGTTTATATACTCCGACCTATGCGTCGGGAACAGGTATCCTGCGTCGGATTTGGCATACCCCTCGCGGTAGATATCAATCCATTGGTCTAACAAGAAATTCAGTGACGGTTGATAGTACACGGTCCGATTGAGGTGGGTCTTATCCGCCCGGATCTTGATGCTTCTCTCCTCGCGGTCTATGTCTGTCAGACGGATTTGCACCAATTCGCCCCTCCTAAGCATCGTCTGATATGCGAGACGGATTAGTAACTCATTACGGAGCGGTGGGTCGCGGACGTGCTCGCAGATGGCCTGTACCTCTTCCGGCGTAATGCTGTGTATGTCTTCCCGCAGTGCCTGCGATTTCTCGGTCCCCTTTCGTAGTGCCGACCAATCCGATATATCTAATTCGTCGGTAGGGTTCTCCGGTGCGGTCGGAACGTCGAACCCTTCGGCCTGCATGTCGGCCAATTCGCCGTAGAACTTTGATACCGCGTTCCGGCGCATTTTGACCATACTCACAGAATAGTCGTCCTGTAGCATCTTACGGAGGTGTACCCGCAAATCTGCTGTAGTCACGTCGAAGGGGTCAATATCGTTGTCTGCGAGGTACCGGAGCCAGTAGCGGATCGAGTAGGTGTATCGTTCTGCCGTACCCGCCGTGTTCGTGACCGTGACCCTATCCTTAAATCCATCTAACAGGTTCTCATATTCCGTGTCGGGGACCGTCTTTTGCGCTGGCATTAGTTGCCACCCCTTCGGAAGTAAACGGTCCGTGGTTCGGACCCATCGGGTGGGGCATTGGTGGCCGACGAGACGCCTGCGGTCTCACCGGTAAGGGTCCCAAGAGCGTCCGTAACGTCGGACTCATCGGCCCCGATACGGCGGGCTATGTCCTCGGCAGTAATACCGTCTCCGCGCGACCGGGGTTCGCCTTCCGGTAGCATTTCATACACTACTTTCCGGAAGTCATACCCTTCGGCTGAATCCTGCTCGCGTTCGACAGCACCCATCCGGTCTTGTAGGTCCGTTACCTTGTTATCGATTTGAGTTAGTGCGCTCAAGATCTCGCCTGTTGCTTCCGAACCTTGCTCCGTACGGTCGGACGTGTCCTGTCCGTCGGACCCGGCCATGTGCTCCGTGACGGAGAGTCGTATCAGGTGGGATAAACTACTGGTTTCGGCCGATTCTTGGGCGTACTGCTCCCACTCCTCTTTCGTACCGGGTGAGACTTGTAGGTTGATTTGGGTCCGTCCCATATCCCTACTATGGACCGGGGTGATATAGAACTTTCCTATACTTGCGAAACAGTAACTGCCGGATGGTATAATTGGTGCCGTGGTCGGACACCTCGTAGCCGAGCGTGAGCTGGGCGCGCGACCCATCCGGAAGGGTGGCATCGACCTGTGGCTGGCGTTTCGAGATGCCCTTGCCCGAGCGCTGGGCGAGTTTTACGACGAAATCGTCGAGGTCGCGCTCGCCGTGATGGACGTTCGTGATGAGTTGCTCGCGGTCGGCATGGTAGACGAAGACCGGAGAATCGTACCCGTCACACGAGATGTCCTCGACGTTGACGTCGTGTTTGATGCCGTCGATGCGCTCGTAGCCGATGAAATCGCGTTTGAGATAGTAGAGCAGTTTCTCGACTTGATACTCGGTGAGCGTTTTCGAATCCTCGTCGAGCACCGCCGGTTCCGGGCGGGCCGCGATACCCGAAAACCCCGACCCGTCGTGGGTATCGCCCGCGTCGTTGCCGAACAATCCTTTCAACTTCCCGAACAGCCCCGAACTCCCCGCGCCGGCGATGGAGCCGTCGTAGAGGTCGTAGCGGTCGAGCAGGCGGCCGGTCTCGGCCTCGATGACGTCCGCGCGCTCGAACTCGTCGCCCCCCACGATACTCTCGTCGCCCGAATACGTGATACCGGTCTTGAGTTTCCCGGTGAAAAACGCCTGTAGCTCCGACTCGATGGGCGTGAGGTGTGGCTCGACGAGGTAGTATTTCTCCTCGTTTTCGCGCGTGGAATGGAAGATGACGACGAACGAGTAGGGTTCGTTGACCCAGTAGCGTGTCACTTCGCGGAAGTGGGGTTTGCGCTCGATCGGGACGGCCTTTTCGAGGTCGTAGCGGTTCGCGACCGTCGTCCGCCCGTCCGCCCCGGTGAAAAATCCGTCCTCGTCGCAGTCGGCGCTCGTCTCGACGGTCCGAGCAGCGACGACGCCGGCGAGGGCGTGTCCGGTTTCGGCCGCGTCCGCGAGGCGACTTTCGATCGCTTCGACGCCGACGTCGTTCGCGCCATCCGGCATTGCCGAGGGTGGCCGCGGTATCGTACAAAAACCCTCACACCGGTCGAGAACGATACCGTTTACCCGACTCCGAAAGTATTCTCGGTATGAATACGGTCCTTCTTCTCGTCGGTCTCGCGGTCGCGGTCTTCGTCGGATTCAACATCGGCGGTTCCTCGACGGGCGTCGCGTTCGGGCCGGCAGTAGGGAGCCGGCTCGTCTCGAAGACGGGCGCGGCCGCGCTCTTTACGCTCTTCGCGCTCGTTGGCGGCTGGACGGTCGGACGCAACGTCGTGGCGACGATGGGCGGCGACATCGTCCCATCGAGCGCGTTCACGCTCGCGGCGAGCGTCGGCGTGCTCTTTTTCGTCGGGCTTGCCCTGCTCATCTCGAATCTCTTTGGAGTACCTGCCTCGACCTCGATGACTGCCGTCGGCGCGATCGCGGGGCTGGGTCTCGCGAGCGGGAACCTGGACTGGGAAGTGATGGGGCGCATCGTCTCGTGGTGGCTCGTCGCTCCGGTGGTAGCGTTCTGGGTCTGTGCGGTCGTCGGCCGGTATCTCTACCCCTATCTCGAAGCGTGGTTCGCGCTCGACCGATCCGACAGCGCGCTGTTCGACGTCGACCGCTCGGGCACCGTGCCGATACCGCGACTCGCCGAGAACACCCGACCCAAGGAAGTGTTCTGGAGCGGCGTCGTCCTCGCCATCAGCTGCTATATGGCCTTCTCGGCCGGTGCGTCGAACGTCGCCAACGCGGTCGCGCCGCTGGTCGGCAACGGCGCGATCACCATCGACCAGGGCGTCCTCATCGCCGCCGGAGCCATCGCCATCGGCGCGTTCACCATCGCTCGGCGCACCCTCGACACCATCGGGAACGACCTCACCGACCTTCCACTGCTGGCGTCGCTCATCGTCGCCAGCGTGAGCGCCTCCATCATCACGATCCTCTCACAACTAGGCATCCCGGCGAGTCTGGCCGTCAGCGCGACGATGTGCATCGTGGGGCTGGGCTGGGGACGGGCGACGCGAACGACGACCATCGCCGACGCCGCCTCGGCGGCCATCCAAGGTGAAGAAAGCGCGACCCTTTCAACTGGGGCGCTCGCCGCGGAGACACCGGAGCGCGCCGAGGGCGCAGGCGGCACCGCCGACGGCGGCCGGCCGGAGCGCGTCCGTCCCATCGGCGACGAGGAGCCGACCGACCTCACCGCACAGGACCTCTTCGACCCGTCGGCCACGGGAAGAGTGGTGATGCTCTGGATTCTCACCCCCTCGCTGTCGGCGATCGCCTCCTACCTGCTCTTTCGCGTCTTCCCCGTCTACGGCGGGGCGTAACCGACGCAGACAAACGAACCGCGTCCCAGGTTGTCGACGATCCGTCGTAGGTCACGCCATCGTTCACCAGGGCTCGCAGTCGCTGTCGACTGTCGCATTTCCGACAGTCGATGCTTCGAGACCGGACGATTATATGCCGGTCACGTGTTGGTGAGACATGAAACGATCAATTAGCACCGTCCTCCTCGTGATGTTGGTGGTGTCAGCTGGTTGTTCGGGTCTCGCCAAAAACGATGGCGAATCAACCGCGACATCGACAGTCATCCGGGAGTCCAAGACACCGACGGCAACAGTGGCAAACGCGACGGCTGTCGATCCGAGTGAAACACCGACCACGGCAGCGACCGAGACGTCCGATGCCACGATCGCACCGACGGCAACACCGACTGCGACACTGACGGAGACGGAGACGACGATGGACGCTCATACGATGAAAATAGAAGCCGTGGGCGACGGTACGTCAAGCTATACGATCTATGACGTGGGTGACGGTGCGAAGGCCGCAGCAGGAACTGAGAAAACGGATTCGGTCGTTGCAAACGACTCGGCAACTTACGCCACGGGTATTACCGGAGAACAGGCCGCAGACACCTTCGATATCCGGGCCGAGAGCGTCGGGCAGGTCGTGAACAACGGGACGGCAACGCTCAAGCTATACATCGACGGGGAGCTACGGGGGACGTACGAGCCGAACGAGAACGCGAGCCCATCGACCACTACAGTAGACAATGGTAGGCCTGCTCACAATCTCACGATACGAGCCGTCGATGGTGGGACGTCACAATACGTTGCGAACGGTGTCGGCGAAAGTGCGTATCCCGTTCAGGACACTGAGAAAACGGATACGATAGTGAGCACGGAAAACGACGGGAGCTTCCCGACGGCAAAGGGCATTACCGGTGATCACGCCAAGGACACGTACAGAGTCGAGTGGCCGTACCTCGAAGGCTTCTCCAACGACGGCAACGCCACACTACAGGTGTATATCGACGGGGAACTGAGAACGACGGTCGGACCGGGCGAGGTCGATCCGATGAATGGTCCGTAGGAGCCGGAAACGACCGATGAGTTGATGACGACTGTCGTGTTCGCTACGACGAGGGTTTCGGGGCACAGATCGTTGCCGTAACGTACGGGTCGGCGAGCCGTGCTCAGTCGAGAAATCGTTCGATCCTGTCCATCGCCTCGCGCAACTCCCCGATGCCCGTCGCGTACGACACTCGGAGATGGCCCTCGCCGCCAGCGCCGAAGATATCTCCTGGGACGACCGCCACGCCCTCGGATTCGAGCAGCGCCTCGGCGAACGCCTCGGCATCTTCCCACGGACTCTCGGGAAAGACGTAGAACGCGCCCTTGGCCGTGAAGCAGTCGATACCCATCTCGTCGAACCGGGAGAGGACGAACCGGCGACGGCGGTCGTACTGGTTGCACATCTCTCTCACCTGTGCCTCGCAGTTGTCGAGTGCGTCGAGAGCGGCGTATTGAGCCGTCGTCGGGGCCGACAGCATCGAATACTGGTGGACGCGGTTCATCGCCCGAATCCCCTCGGGCGGGGCGAGCGCGTAGCCCAGTCGCAGACCGGTCATCGCGTACGCCTTCGAGAAGCCGTTGAAGACGACCGTGCGCTCGCGCATCCCCGGCAGGGTCGCTATCGAGGTGTGCTCGCCCTCGTAGGTCAAGTCCGCATAAATCTCGTCGGCGAGCACGGTCAGATCGTGCTCGCGGGCGAAGTCGGCGATCGGTTCGAGGTCGCGCTCGCTCATCGTCGCCCCCGTCGGGTTGTTCGGATAGCAGAACACAAGCGCCTCGGCGTCGCCTGCACCGTGTTCGCGGAGTGCCTCAACGGTGAGTTCGAAGTCGTCCGCTTCTCTGGTGGGAATCGGCACCGGTTCGCCGCCGGCGAAAGTTACGCCCGGCACGTACGAGACGTAGGATGGCTGGGCGACCGCCACCCGATCCCCCGGATCGACGAACGCGCGAAAAGCCACGTCGATGGCCTCGCTCGCGCCGGCGGTCACGAGCACCTCCTCGTCGGGGTCGTAATCGAGACCGTACTGTGCCGCCGCCCGCTCGGCGATGGCCTCTCTGAGCGACGCCATCCCGCGATTGGCGGTGTAGGAGGTGCGACCGTGCTCCAGCGAGTCGATAGCCGCCTCGCGCGCGCTCCACGGTGCGGTGAAGTCCGGCTCGCCGACCCCCAGCGAGATGACGTCGTCCATCTCCTCGGCGAGTTCGAAGAATCGGCGGATTCCGGATGGTGGCACCCGCTCGACCCGCTCGGACGTTTTCATGGCGAGACCGAGAGCCGGTCGTCGTCGTGACCATCGTCGAACTCGATGCCGCGCTCCTTGTACGACTCCATCAGGTAGTGGGTCACGGTCTGGGTGATCTCGGGCACGGGCGCGACCTTCTCGGAGACGAATCTGGAGACGTCGCCCATCGAATCGGCCTCCACAGTGACCGAAAAGTCGTACTCGCCGCTGACGAGCCTGAGCGACTGGATCTCCGGAAAGCCGACGAGCCGGTCGGCGATGTCGTCGTAACCCGTCTCGCGGTCGAGCGTGACGTTGCACTCGACCAGCGCGCGCACCGGCTCCTCGTCCGTCCGTCGCCAGTCGACGACTGCCTGATAGCCCCGGACGACGCCCTCGGCTTCGAGGGTCTCGATACCGTCGACGACGTCACCCTCGTCGGTACCGAGCATGCGTGCGAGGTCGGCGGTCGTATAGCGCGCGTTCTCACGGAGCAACGAAAGCAGTTCCGCGCGGGAGTCCATACAGCGACGCCAGCGCCGCGGGACAAAAGCGTTCCGTCGCTACTCCTCGTCGAGGAAGGCGACGAGGAGTTTCTGCTGGGCCTTCCGGAGGTGGTTGTGCAGCGTCGGCGAGGAGACACCCATCGAGTCGGCGATCTCCTCGGCCGTCGAGCGCCGCGGCCATTCGTAGTAGCCCGCGAAGTACGCCGCCCGCAGCGCCGCGCGCTGTTTGTCCGTCAGCCGCTCGTCGACCGACCGCCGAACGCCCGCATCGCCCGCAACCGGGCGTTCGACGGTGTGTTTCGACAGTAGCTCCGACCCCGGATGGGCGCGCTCGAACGAATCGACCAGCGCGCGCACGTCGGTCTCGGGGGCGACTTCGATGACCATGTTCCCGACCCCGTCCTCGACGCCGTACGCGCCGACCGTTCCGCCGGCGCTGACGGCGCTGTTGACGGGTGATTCCCGAGTGATGATCTCGAAGACGCCGCCCTCCTCGTGGCTGCTGACCGACCGGCAGTCCACGACGGCCGACGATTCCGTGGCGAGGTCGAGCACGCGCTCGCTCTCGACACCCTCGACGGTGACGTACTGGAGCACCGCACCGTCGGCGGCGGGGACCACGCCATCGACGACGTACCGACAGTCGAGGCGCTCGGTCAGCGTCGTCGAAAACGCCTGCTCGTCGGTGACCCGGAGTTCGAGCGCGACCGCCGTATCGGAGAGGAGTAACTTCATCGTCTGGGCGGCGTTGATGGCGAAGCCGGCCACCTCGCCGAGGGCGGCGAAGCCGGCGCGCTCGCGCTCGGAGAAGGCATCCGGGCGCGTCGCCGCGACGACGAGCACCCCGTAGACGACGTCGTTGTACGACAGCGGCACGGCCGCCATCGACTCGGCGTCCTCGGTGCTCGCCTGCCACGGTCCCGCACCGCCCTCGAAGACCTCCACGTCCCCCGTCGCCGGCAGTTCGTCGGCCATCGTCGCCATGCCGCCGTCGGCGGTGGCGATCTCCACATCGGCGGTGTCGATGCCGGCTCCCGTCCGGATGGCGAACGCGCCGCTCGCGTCGCGCTCGGCGATCCACGCGAACTCGTATAGGTCGGCGCTTGCGATACGTTCACAGACCGTGGCCGCGATCTCGTCGCGCGTCGCCGCCGCGACCAACCCGCGAACGATGTCCTGGATGACGACGTTGATGCGGTCGAGCGTCGCCAGTTCGTCGCGCTGACTCTCGATACGGCGCTCGGCACGGTGTTTCGCCACCGCGTTCTCGATGCGGTTTGCGAGCACCGTGTACTGGTCGAGACCGCCGCCCTTCTGGAGGTAGTCGGTGACGCCGACCGAGATGGCCTCGCTCGCCACGTCCTCGCTTCCCTTCCCCGTCGAGAGTACGAAGGGAAGGTCTGGATGGCGCTCGCGGACCGTTTCGAGCAGTTCGAGGCCGTTCATCTCCGGCATCCGATAGTCGCTGACGACGCAATCGACGTGCTCGGCGTCGAGATACGACAGCGCCGCCGCGGCGCTCGTCTCGGCGTGGACGGTGACTCCCTTACCCACCCGTTCGAGTGCCATCGCCGCCGTCTCGACGACGTGGCGCTCGTCGTCGACGAAGAGCACGTGAACCCCATCGGCGCTGTCCATCCGTTCGCTCACTGTGTAAGATATCACAGTAGCCCCTGCGATAAAAAACAGTATGTAGCCACGCCGATAGCTTCGTCCTATCGCCGCGTCGTCATCGGTGTTCGTCGCCCCTCGCTCTGCTCGGTGTGGACCTCGAATCGGGCACCCTCGGCCGAATCGGCGGCCGAAATCGTCCAGCCGTGGGCGTCGGCGATCTCGCGGACGATCATCAGTCCCAATCCAGTTCCTGACTCGCTCGTCGAGTAGCCGTGTTCGAAGACCCGCTCGCGCTCGTCGGCGGGGATGCCGGGACCGTCGTCGGCGACGAAGAAGCCCTCCTCGATCGAGCCGACGGTGACGTGGACGTCGTCGCCGGCGTGGTCGATGGCGTTGCGAAAGAGATTCTCGAACAGCCGTAGCAGTCGATCGGGATCGCCATCGACCGTCTCCGTGAGTTCGACGTCGACGGTCGCCGCGTCGCTTTTGACCGTTCGCCACGCCCGCTCGGCGACGGTCGCAAGCTCGACGGGTTCGGTGTCGTCGATGACGCGCCCCTGCCGGGCGAGCGTGAGCACGTCCTCGATGAGCGTGTCCATCCGGTCGACGGCCCACAGCGCCGCCTCGTGGTGTTCTGAGTGCTGGTCGGCCTCGGCGAGTTCGAGCCGTCCGCGCGCGACGCCCATCGGACTGCGCAGGTCGTGGGAGATGACGCTCGCGAACCCGTCCAGCAGTTCGTTCTGGCGTTCGAGGTCGCGCTCGCGGCGCTTCTGGTCGGTGATGTCGGTGTAGATGGCGTAGCCGCCGCCGCTGTGCTCGCCGAGCGCGAGCGGCGCGACGTGCAACAGGAAATCGCGCACGCCGTCGGCCGTCCGCCGGCGAACGGTCGTCTGATGGCTCTCGCCGCGGGCGAGCGCCGCGTTGAGCGCCGTGGCCTCCGCTTCGTGGTCGGGTGGGACGATGTACTCGTCGACGTTCTCCCCGAGGACTTCCGTAGTATCGTAGCCGAACATCGTCTCGAAGCGTTCGTTCGCCCGGCGGACGATCGGCTCGCCGTCGACGAGTTCGTAGCGCAGCACCGCGTCGGGGACGTTCTCGAACAGCGCGGTGAGGCGGTCGCGCTCGACGACGAGGTCGCGCTCGCGGGCGGCACGGTCGAGCGCCGTCTCGGTGTTCGCCGCGAGCAGTTTCGAAAGCGAGACGTCGCGGTCGTCGAACGCGGCCGGTTCGGTCGCGCCGATGGTCAGTATGCCGTGGTCACCGAGCGATAACAGTAGCTCGCTCCTGATGGGCGTGTTCGGGTTGTGAACGCCCGACTCATGGTCGACGCGGTCGTAGCGTTCCATCTCGCCGGACTCGAAGACCGCCCACGCGAGGCTCTCGCCGCCGGTGTACGTCGGAGGGGCGTCGAACAGTTCCTCGCCAGCCTCGGAGATCACCGTTGGTCGGAGCACCCCCTCCTCGTGGAACCAGACGCCGTTCAGCTCCATGTCGAGGACGTCCTCGGCAGTCTCGACGGCGACGGTAGCGACCTCGCGGCGCGTGGTGGCGGTCATCATCTCCCGCGTGGCGTCGTGGAGCGCTTCGAGCAGCCGCTCGTGGCGCTTGTGGGCCGTGATGTCCCTGACGACGCCGACGGTACCCTCGAACCCCGTCTCCCCCTCCAGCACGGTGAGCTGGACCTCACAGGGGATGGTCTGCCCGTCGGCGACCCGCACGTCCGTCTCGTAGGAGTCGCTGACGGCGTCGACACCGTCGGCGAGCAACTGGCGAACCAGCGACCGCCCGGTGGCGACGTCGTCGGCGTCGAGCAGCGTCGAGACGTGCTCGCCGAGGAGGTCTTCCCGAGCGTACCCCGTCTCGGCGACGAGCGTGTCGTTGACGGTGCGAAATCGTCCGTCCGAGTCGAGCGTGTAGATCATGTCGCCGGCGGCGTCGAGCATTCGCCCGTAGCGGCGCAGTCGTTCCTCGCGTTCGAGGCGGTCGAGCGCCGTCGTCGCGTTCGCCGCGAGCACGCGCGCGAGTCTGATGGTCGTGTCGTCGAACGGCTCGTCGAGCGAGGCGACGGTTATCGTCCCGTGGCCGTCGAGTGGGAGATACAGGCGGTGACGGATGGGGATCTCGTCGCCGGGTGTGCCTCCCGAACCGACGACGACCGCCTCATTGGCGCGGAACGCCCGCCACGGAAACCCCTCGCCGCGCGCGTAGCTCGGCCGCTCGTCGAGCAGGTCCCGCGTCGCGTCGGTCACGGCGGCCGGGTCAAGCGTGTCGCGGGCGTCGTCGTGAAAGCGGACCACGGCGATGGGAAAGCCCAGAATCTCCTCGATGGTCGCCGCGACACTCTCGGCGATAGTATCCTTAGTTTCGGCGGCGACGAGTCGCCGTGTCGCCTCGTGGAGCGCCGTGACGACGCGCTCGCGCCGGCGGTGTTCGCTGACGTTGCGCCCGACGCCGACGATGCCGTGGCCACCGTTCGTCCCCACACAGCGCGTGGCGCTGAACTCGTGGGGGATGGTCTCGCCGGCTTTCGTCACGAGCGCCGATTCGACGACGGCGCGCTCGCCCGTCTCGACGATGTCGCCGACGCGCTCGGTGATGCGCTCGTGGTCCTCGCTCGGCACGAACTCCCGATAGTTCATCCGCGCGATCTCCGGATCGGTGTAGCCGACGACCGACGCGAACTCCTCGTTCCAGCGGACCATCTCCCCCTCGGTGTCGAAGGCGTACGCCGGGTCGGGCAGCGCCTCGAAGATGGCCTCGGTGAGCGCGCGCTCCTCGTCGAGGGCCTGCTCGCGGTCGCGCCGCGCGGAGACGTCCCTGAACACGCCGTGGAGGAGCGTCCGCTCGCCGATTTCGACGACGCGCGCCCTGATTTCGACCGGCACCGTCTCGCCGTCGGCGGTTTCGACCACGACGTCCGAGCCGTCGGGAAACCGGGCGACGTCGTTGCCCGGGTCACCGAGATGGCGCTCGAAGAGGTCGCGGTAGCGCTCTGTTTCCCCCTCGGGATGGAGGTCCGTCTGGTCCATCCCGACGATGTCCTCGCGTGAACGGTCGAGCAGTGCCTCGGCGGCGACGTTCGCCTCGACGATCCGTCCAGTATCGGCGTCGGCCACCAACACCGCATCCGGGGCGGCGTCGATGAGCGAGCGGTACTTCCGCTCGGAGCGTTCGAGCGCGCGCTCGGCACGGTAGCTCTCGACGGCGTTGGCGATGCGGTTGGCGAGCAGTTCGTAGCCTTCACCGCCCGACCCCTTCCGGAGGTAGTCGGTGACGCCGGCCGAGATGGCCTCGCTGGCGACGCCCTCGCCGCCCTCGCCGGTGAAGAGGATAAAGGGGAGGTTCGGATGGCTCTTGCGCACCGTTTCGAGCAGTTCGAGACCGTTCATCTCCGGCATTCGGTAGTCGCTGACGATGCAATCGACCTCCGCGGCGGCGACGTGTTCGAGCGCCGCATTGACGGCCGTCTCGGTCGTGACGTCCAGCCTGTCGTCGATGCGTTCGAGATACGTCCCGGCGAGGTCCGCGACCGCCGGTTCGTCGTCGACCATCAGCACCGAAATCCCCTCGGTCATCCTCGGTGTATCCGAATGCCACCGGAATGAGAAAAACCTGTCTCCGGGTCGCCATCGACGGCCGCCACCCGCGTGTCCGTGGAAGCTTTAGCCCCCGCGGTCGTGTGGCCGGGCATGGTCCTCGAAGAGTCCACGCGCGACCTCGAACGCGGCGACCCGGCCCCCGAGTTCGAACTGCCCGGCGCGGACGGCGAGACGTATTCGCTCGCCGATTTCTCCCACTATCGAGCACTGCTGGTCGTCTTCACCTGCAATCACTGTCCGTACGCACAGGCGAAGGTGGAACCGCTCAACGGTCTCGCGAACGCCTACGACGACGTCGCCGTCGTCGGCATCAACCCCAACGACGCCGACGAATATCCCGACGACTCCGTAGAGCGGATGCAGGAACTCGTCGCCGACGGCACCGTCCAGTACGACGCCTATCTGCACGACGAGTCACAGGCGGTCGCGCGGGCCTACGGTGCGGTCTGTACGCCCGACCCGTTCCTCTTTCGCAACGGGGATGCTGGGTTCGAACTCGCGTATCATGGTCGCCTCGACGACGCCACCGGCCCGGACGAACGGCCGTCGGGCGAACCGGGCTTCGAGATGGCCGGAGCCATCGAATCGGTGCTTTCGGGGGTGCCGGTCGACCAGCAGTTTCGGCCCTCGCGTGGCTGTTCGATCAAGTGGAAGTAGCCGACTCACCACCCACGGTATGTGAACAATTACCGTGGGGAAGAATCATTAGCTGTCGGCCGTAGGAATGAGTATGCCCGGAGGCAGCGACCAGACACTTCGACCCTTCCTGTGGCGCGCAGAGCGAATGTATCCCGACGTCGAGATCGTCTCGCGCACCCACGACGGCATCGAGCGCTACGACTACGCGGAGTTCGGCGAGCGCGTCGCCCGACTGGCGAACGCCCTCGACGAGAGTGGTATTAGCGACGACGCCCGTGTTGGGACCTTCTGTTGGAACCATCACCGCCACTTCGAGACGTACTTCGCCGTACCCGACTCGGGCCGGCAACTCCACACCATCAATCCCCTCCTGCCGGACGAGCACATCCAGTACATCGTCCAGAACGCGAGCGACGAACTCCTGTTCGTGGACCCGTCGTTGTTCGAAAAACTCGCCGGCGCGGTCGACGAGGACGCGTTCGCTTCGGTACGGAAATTCGTCGTAATGGGCGAGGAGATACCCGAGACGGACCTCGACTGCGTGGACTACGAATCGTTCATCGACGGGCACAGTGACGAATACGACTGGCCGGCGCTCTCCGAGGAGCGCCCTGCCGGGATGTGTTACACCTCGGGCACCACCGGTAAACCAAAAGGTGTGGAATACACTCAGGGGATGCTCTGGTCGCACACGATGGCGACCCTCACGCCCCAGGGGCTGGGTCTCGACGACACCGACGTGGTGATGCCGGTCGTCCCGATGTTCCACGTCAACGCGTGGGGGATGCCGTTCACCTCGACGGCAGCGGGCGCGAAACACGTCTATCCGGGCCCCTCGCCCGATCCCGCCGACATCGCCCGCCTCATCCAAGAGGAGGGCGTCACCATCACCGCTGGCGTGCCCACGGTGTGGCTGGGACTGCTCGACTACATGAAAGAAAACGAGGTCGACCTCTCCTCGCTCGAACAGGTCATCATCGGCGGGAGCGCCGCGCCCGAGTCGGTGATTCGGCGCTTCGACGAGCACGGGGTGGACGTGCTCCACGCGTGGGGGATGACCGAGATGAGTCCCATCGGGTCGGTCGCCAGACTCAAAGACGGGATGGACGAGTGGGACGACGCCGACCGCTACCAAAAGCGCGCCAAACAGGGCCTGATGGTTCCTGGGCTAGAGTTCAAAGTCATCGACGAGGACGACGAAGAGATCGTGTGGGACGGCGAGGAGTTCGGCGAGCTATGGGTCCGCGGGCCGTGGGTCACGACCGAATACTTCGAGCGCCCCGAGGCCAACGAGGAGGACTTCGAAGATGGGTGGCTCAAGACGGGTGACGTGGTGAGCGTCGATCCCGAGGGCTACATCAAGATCGTCGACCGCGCGAAGGACGTCATCAAGTCGGGTGGCGAGTGGATATCGAGCGTGGAACTCGAAAACGCGCTGATGGCCCACGACGACGTGAGCGAGGCCACCGTGGTAGGGGTGCCCCACGAGCGCTGGCAGGAGCGGCCCGTCGCCTTCGTCGTCGGCGAGGAGCGCGAATCGCTGAAGGAGGAACTGCTCGATCTCGTGCGCGAGGACTACCCGAAGTGGTGGGTGCCCGACGACGTGGTGTTCATCGACGAGGTACCCAAAACGGCGACCGGAAAGTTCTCGAAGAAGGACCTCCGCGAGGAGTATTCCGACGAGTCGCTCGTCGCGGGCAAAGCGCCGGCGGAGGCCGCTCCCGAGGACGAATAGCGAGTCGACAACTCTCCACGACCCGTTGCCGGTTTACACGAGTTATTTGGGTCGCGCCCCCGACGTGGGGACATGGAGCTACTGGACGAGTCCATCGTTCCCGAACACGCCCGCGAGGTGAAACAGGACGCCCACGAGTTCGCCGAGGAGTACATCGCGCCCAACGCCGAGGAATACTTCGAAAGCGGCGAGTACCCGTGGGAGATCCTCGAAGCCGGCCAAGAGGCGGGGCTGGTCGCCCAAGACATCAACGAGGACCTCGGCGGACGGAACCTCGACCTCCAGCAGATGCTCGCCATCGGCGAGGAGTTCTACAGGGCCGACGCGGGCATCGCGCTCACGCTCCAACTGGCGAGCTTCGGCGCGGAGATCGTCGAGAAGTATGGAAATAAAGACCAACACGAGGAGTATCTCCGCCCGGTCGCCGAGTGCGAGCAGATCACCGGCTTGGCAGTGTCGGAGCCCCAGACCGGCAGCGACCTCGCCGGGATGCAGACCACCGCCGAGAAGGACGGCGACGAGTGGGTCCTCAATGGCGAGAAATACTGGGTCGGCAACGCCGTCGAGGGCGATTGGCTCACCGTCTACGCCAAGACGGACGACTCCGACGACCGCTACTCGAACTTCTCGATGTTCATCGTGCCCACGGACGCGCCGGGCTACGAGGCCGAGCACATCCCCGAGAAGATGGGCTTTCGCGCCTCGAAACAGGGCCACATCTTCTTCGAGGACTGCCGGATCCCCGAGGCGAACCTCGTCGGCAACGAGGGGACGGGTTTCTACATGCTCGCCGAGTTCTTCAACCACGGCCGTATCGTCGTCGGCGGTCACGGGTTGGGTCTCGCCGCGGCAGCCATCGAGGAGGCCTGGGAGTTCGTCCACGACCGCGACGCCTTCGGCCGCGAGGTCAGCGAGTTTCAGTCGGTGCAGCACGATCTGGCGGACATGCTCATCGACTTCGAACGCGCCCGCGCGCTCAACTGGCGCGCCGCCGAGAAGGTAGCCAATCAGGACAACGCGGGCTACTGGGCCGCGTTGGCGAAAGCGAACTCGACCGAGACCGCCGTCGACTGTGCCGAGAAAGGGATGCAACTCCACGGCGGGCGCTCCGTGTTGACCGAGAACCGCATCGCGCGCGTCTATCGTGACTGCCGGATCCCCGTCATCTACGAGGGAGCCAACGCCGTCCAGCGCAACCTGATCTACAGCCAGCGCCAGTAGATAACCACCGCTCGATCAGAAATCCTCGCTGAGAATCACCTCCTGCGCCGGAAACATCCCGTCGAGACGCGCCGCCACCTCGTCCGATTCGACGGCGAGGTCGCCGGCCATCCTTGCCCGTTCGATCGAGAAATGGCCGACGAACAGCTGTGAGAGCGTCGTAATCCCGACTCTCGCGTCCGGCGACTCGTCCACACGAGTGCAGGTCGCCGCGCCGTCTTCCACCGCGAGCGCGAACGTGTCGTCGTTCCACGCGGCGGTCGAGTCGTCGACCGAGAGGACAACGCGGCCCTCGGCGGGCGTGGGATAGTCGAGGGTGGCGAGCGCCTGCTCGACGTCGACGAGACGGACCATTCCGCCGGGCGTCAGTTCGCAGTCGATGGCACGCGGGTCGTCGACGAGATCGAGGAGGGGCCAGTCGAGGCGGCCGCGGATGCGGACGCGCTCGACCTGCGAGTCGTGGTAGTACAGGAATCGAAGGAGATCGAGAAACGCTTCGTGGTCGATCGCGTTGCATTCCTTGACCCACATCGTTCGCCCGTCGTCGGTTTCGACGTCGTAGACGACGTAGCCCCGGAGGTCGCCGTTTCGCTCCACACCGTAGACGTAGGGGTCGTTCTCGCGACCGGTGAAAATCCGATCGCGCCACCACTCCTCGCTGCGGCGCATCCAGAGCGAGACGCCCTCGCCGCCGGCCGCGAGCACCGGATTCATCGCCGCGAAATCGTCGGCACTCAGCCGGCGGAACTCGCCGCCGTCGGTCCCCGCCGCGAAGGCGAGTGCCTCGGGATCGCACTCGTAGATCGCCGTGGTGCCGGCCCGTGCCCAGCCGTACCGTCGGTAGAAGGCGTACTCGAACGGCCAGAGCGCGGAGAGATACTGGTCCCGTTCGCGGTACTCGACGAGCGATTCGCGGAGCAGTCGGGCGATCAGTCCCTGCCGGCGGTTTTCGGGTGGGGTGGCGACGCCCGCGAGTCCCGCCAGCGGGTGCTCGCCGCCGCGTACCGTCGTCGTGAACCAGTGGTGAGTAGCGGTACAGAGCAGTTCGTCACTGTCGAACAGACCGCGGCGCGCGCCGGGTCTCGCTCGCCGCGGGAGGTCGTCGACGTTTTCGGAGATTTCCGACGGTTCGGCGGGGCTGAAGGCGTACTGATGGATCGCCCGGAACTCGTAGATGCGGTCGTCTGGAACTGAGCGGTACGTTGGCATGATCGTCCTGCAGTCCGACCGGTGAAATAACTGGCCCGTCAGAGCAAGAAGACGCCGCCGCCGACCACCGCGAGCGAGCCGAGTCCGACACAGACCAACCAGAACGAAACGCGCTCGACCAGTCGCATCAGCGCGTCGATGGTGAGATAGCCGACGACCGCGCTCGTGGCGAGCGCCACGGCGGCCATCGCGGGCGAGATCGCCGGAATCCCGTCGCTGAGCGTCGTGACCACGCCCGCGCCGAGCGCCGCCGGAATCGAGAGTAGGAAGGAGAGCCGGAACGACGACGGACCGTCGTGGCCCCGCAGCAACAGTGCGCTCGCGGTCGTCCCCGACCGGGAGATGCCCGGCAAGATCGCCAGTCCCTGCAGACCGCCCACCAGCACCGCATCGAAGAGGTCCGGCGTCTCGCGCCGCCCACCACGGTCCTCGACCCCGCGCTGGACGAGTCCCGTGACGACCAGCAGACCGCCGATGAGCGCGACGAACGCCCCGCCCGCCAGTTGACCCACCAGTTCTTCGAGCACCAGCAGAGCGGGTAAGCCGACCGCCGCGGTCGCGAGCGTGGCGACGACCAGGAAGGTGAGTTCCGAGCGCTCGCGGTCGAACGCTCCGTCGGGCCGCCAGTTGGGGATCTCGCCGAGGAGTTCAATGACCTCGTCGCGGTAGTAAGCGAGCGCCGAGAGCGCGGTCCCGGCGTGGAGAAAGAGCGATAGCTGGACGGCGACCGCCGGCGAGACGTTCTCGACGACGGTGAGATACAGCGTGATGTTCCCCTCGCTCGAAATCGGCAGCCACTCGAAGACACCCTGTAAAATCCCGACGACGAGCGCCAGCACGACCGATCGGTCCATGTCCACCGGCCACGGCGGCCGGATAAAGGCGGTTCGATTGCTTCCTCCCACGCGCCTGACTGTGAAAATACCGATACACGTATGTGGGGCGACCGCGTATGATGTCAGCGTATAGACGTGAATGGACTGCTCGCCGACCAGTTCGGGACGACCGACAACGCCCTCCCGGTCCGCGAGAGCGCGGTACGGGTGTCCGTCTGGTTCGCACTGTTGTTGACCGCGCTGCTCGCCGTCTGCGTGCCGGTCGTCGCGGCGGCGAGTGGGTTCCCGACCCCGGTACTCGTCGTGGTGGCCGGCCTCTGTTATCTCGCCGTCATCCTCGTGAGCGGACACGTCCAGACCGGTCTCGCGAGCGCCGTCGTCGTCCTCAGTCTGTTCGACGTCGCCGTGACGCTCGTCGACGGCCCGGGCATCGCGACGGTCGACGTCGTGGCGGCCGACCTCGTCGCCGTTCCGCTCCTGTTCGTCCTGCTGTACGAGAGCGTCCGTGACGGGGTGTCGCTGCGGGTCAACGAGCGCTCGCTCGCGGCAGTCGGCCTGCTGGCGTTCGTCTGCTGGGCGTTCGCCGCGGGCGTCGTCGCCAACGGCGTCTCGTCGGCGGCCGCGTTCATGTACGCCATCGAGCAGTTGCGCAACCTCGTCGTGTTCGGCGTCGCCGCGCTGATCGTCTACCACATGGATGTCCGTTGTGTACTCTATCCGTTCCTCGTGGCCGTCGCCGGCAACCTGCTCGTCTCGCTCGCCCAGATCACCAACGGGGGAATGCTCGGCTTTCCCTTCTTGGGTGAGCCACCCGACAGATATCTCCGCTCGTTCGTCCTCGGTTCTACCGACGTCGCAACCGGCTTTTACGCGGGGGGGTTCGTCGGCCACGGCCGCGAACTGGTGATGGTGTTGCTGCTGGCGCTCCCGCTCGCGGTCGTCGTCGCGGTTCGTCGCGCGTGGTTCTCCCCGGTGGTGATCGTCGCCATCGCCGCCTCGGTGTTCTCGATTCGCATCGCCGACACGGATGCCGGCTGGGCGACGCTCATCCTCCTCGGACTCGGTTTCGGCGCGTCCCTCACCGTCTGGCTGTTCTTCGCGTCGAACCGTCGCTTTTCAACCGCCATCACGGCGGTCGCCGGCGTCGTGGCCGTCGCGGTCTGGGGCGCCGTCGCCCGCGTCCTGTGGGCCATCTTTCAGTCGAGCGACGGCGACACCGGAATTTTCCGTACCGACACGCTCGCGGTCCGGGTCGAGGAGTACATCACGGCGGTGCAGGTCGCCGTCAAATACCCGTTGTTCGGCATCGGCGGGAAGAACTTCTATCTGCTCTCCGAGCGCTACGGCCTGCCGGCCGACCTCGGCGTTCACAACACCATCCTCACGAACCTCGCCGCGACCGGGTTCGTCGGTGGTGGCTTCTACCTCCTCGCCGCCCTCGCCGTGGCGTTCGTCGCCCTTCGGTTGGTGGTGGCGACCGAGGGAACCGAACGCCTGCTCTGGGTCGCCATGCTGGCGGCGATGGCCGCCTTCCACGCCTACTCCTCGTGGATGGCGGCCTACCACTGGACGGTCGGCAACGCGGCCTTTTGGCTGCTCGCGGGTGCGACGGTCGGGGCCGCGAGCAAGCGATACCGGAATCGAGCCACGCGCTCGCGGCTCGGCTCGTCGGTCACCGGCCGCCTGTCGGGCTGAGGCGAACGGGACGTTTTACTGCCACGCCGTGTTGTGGTTCGCATGCGCGATGCATACGTCGTCGGCGCGGGCCAGTCGCCGTTCGGCTCGTTTCCCGACGCAACCTACCGCTCGCTGTTCGATACCGCCTTCGGGCACGCCCTCGACAGCGTGGATGGCGAACTCGATCCCGACCGCATCGACGAGGCTTTCCTCGGCACGCTCGGCGTCGGCGGTCGCCAGATCGGCCTGAGTGGCCCCGCAGTCACCGAACACGTGGGACTGCACGGCGTGCCGACGACGCGCGTCGAGAACGCCTGTGCGGCCGGCGGCTACGCGTTCCGGTCGGCGGTCACGGCGGTGCAGTCGGGTCGAGCGGACGTCGCCCTCGCGGGCGGCTACGAGGTGATGACCGACACGAGCGCCGACCAGACCCGGTGGTGGCTCGGCGTGAGCGGCGACACCGAGTACGAGCGCCTCAGCGGGACGACCTTCGCGGGCGTCTATGCCCAGATGGCCAACGCCTACTTCCACGAGTACGACGCTGACCCGGAATCACTCGCGCGCGTCGCGGTCAAGAATCACGCCAATGGTTCGAAAAACCCGAACGCACACCTCGGGTTCGCCTGCTCGATGGACGACGCGACGAACGCGCCGCCGGTGGCCGAGCCGCTCAATCGCTATCACTGCTGTCCGATCTCCGACGGGGCGAGCGCCGTCCTCGTGGTTTCGGAGGACATCGCCGAGGAATTTTCGCCCGTCCGCGTCGCGGGTGTCGGCGCGGCGAGCGGTCGCGTCGGCCTGTTCGAGCGCGAAACCCTCACGTCGATTCCGGCGAGCAAAACTGCCGCCCAACGCGCGTACGAACGGGCGAGAATCGGTCCTGCGGACGTGGATTTCGCCGAGGTCCACGACTGCTTCGCCATCGCCGAACTACTGGCCTACGAGGACCTCGGCTTCTGCGAGCGCGGCGAAGCAGCGACGCTCCTCGAAGACGGACGGACGGACCCCGACGGCGAGCGGCCCGTCAACACTTCTGGAGGGTTGAAATCGAAGGGGCATCCCATCGGCGCGACCGGCACGGGACAGCTCGTCGAGCTGTTCGAGCAGTTTCAGGGTGAGGCCCATGTACAGGTCCAGAGTCCACAGGTCGGACTCGCCCACAACGTCGGCGGGAGCGGTGGCGGGGCCACAGTAACGGTTCTCGAACGCACGGACGTCGGGGGTACGCAATGAGAGGCATCGACGACGCCGCCGTGTATCTCCCGCGCTATCGACTGGCCGGCGAGGAAGTCGAGGCGGCGTGGGGACGGAGTCCACACAGCGAGACGGTCGTTCCGGGAGCCGACGAGGACGCCTTCACGATGGCCGTCGCGGCGGCCGGTCGACTCTTCGAACAGGCCGACTCCGAGCGCGAGGCGGTCGAGCACGTCGCTCTTGCGAGTACGACGCCCCCATTGGAGGAAGGGCTGTTCGCACCGCGACTCGGGCGCGCACTCGGGTTGGGAAACGAGACCGAAACCAGCGAGTACACCCAGAGCACGCTCGCGGGTGCCGAGGCGCTCTCGCGCGCGCTCGACGCGAGCGGGCCGGCGCTCGTCGTCGTGACCGACTGCCCCGCCAGCGACCCGGCGGACGGCTGGGGTGCCGGCGCGGTCGCACTCCTCGTGACCGACGACGCCGCAGTCGTGGTTCCGGAGCGGGCGTGGTACACCGACGAGTATCCGGGGCTCCGCTACCGCGAGCGCGGCTCCGAGACTGTGGAATCCATCGGCGTCACGACGTACGAGCGAACGGCGACCCGCGAGTGTGTGGCCGGAGCCGCCGCACAGCTCGATGGCATCGAGAGCGTTGCACACGCCACACTCCATCAGCCCGACGGACGGATGCCGGGTCGCATCGCTGGCGACCTTCCGCTCGACGGCGGTGCAATCGAGCGCGGGACCGTCGTCGATCGAGTGGGCGACGCCGGCGCGGCGACCGTCTTTCTCGGATTGACTCGTGTGCTCGCAACCGCCGCCACGGACGACCGGACGCTCGTGGGTGCGTTCGGCAGCGGCGGCGCGGGCGCGGCGTTCGTCTTCGAAGGGACTCTTCCGGTAGCGGGTCTCGACGGCGGCGACCTGCCCGACGGCGAGCGGATTTCGTACGCGCACGCCCTCCGCAAGCGCGGCGTGCTCGACGAGGAGGAAGTCGCGGGCGGCGGCGCGCGCGTGAGCCTGCCGACGTGGCGCGAGAGTCTCGACCAGCGCTACCACCTCCGCGCCGGACGCTGTCCCGACTGCGGAAACGTACAGTTCCCGCCAGAGGGTGCTTGCTCCGACTGTGGCTCACGGGCCGACTTCGAGCCACACGACCTTCCCCAAGTCGGCACGGTGCGGGCGCGGACGGTCGTCGGGCAGGGCGGCGCACCGCCCGAGTTCGCGACCCAGCAGCGCCGCGACGGGGCCTACGGGGTCGTCGTAGTCGGCTTCGAGGGGACGGACGTGACGCTGCCGGCCCAGCTCACCGACTGTGACCCAGAGAGGGTGCAAATCGGCGATTCGGTCCGGGCGGTCGTCCGGCGCATCTACGAACAGGAGGGCATCGGGCGCTACGGCGTGAAATTCGTGCCGGCCGAGTAGCCGTCGATGGCGGGGAGTGAATAGTGGGGTTTCTTGTATCGCACTGTCGATGACGACGTATGCCGTACAGCTACGAGCCGCACTACTTCGAGGACCTCGACGTGGGCCAGACCTTCGAGAGCGCCGGGCGCACGGTGACGGAGACGGATTTCGCCATCCACTCGATGTTCACCGGCGACTGGACCGAACTCCACACCAACAAGGAATACTCCGAGGACGGTCCCTTCGGCGCGCGCATCGCGCAGGGACCGATGACGTTCATCCTCTCCACAGGACTCTTCCAGCGCACAGGGATCGTCGAGCGAACAGTCGTCGCCTTTCTCGGGATGAACTACATGGATATTCCGAATCCGGTGTTCATCGGCGATACAGTGTCTGCGGAGTACGAAATCACCGACAAGCGCGACCTCGAAAGCCGCGACGACGCGGGACTGGTCGTGGTCGATACCGAGATGACCAATCAGGACGGCGAGTCGGTCTTCGCCGGCGACATGAAGTTCCTATTCAAGCGCAAGGACGCCGAGGCTGCGGACGGATAGCGAAACGGACGGCCTCAGAGGTTACCCACGGTAAACGTGGAACAGGGATGAATGGTAGTTGGGAGTCTCGTTATCCCCGTTCCGAATCAGATCACGACCGGGTCTGAAATAGATCGTGTGCTTGCGTAGACAGGTCAAGGTATACCGACACACGAATCCCGACGACCGTCACTGAACTCGCCCACTCGCACGAACGTCAGCGTCCCGACCCACACGCTTTTCGAGACGCCGCCGAATGGGGGAAGTATGGCCGACATCGATCTGCTCGACGAACCGCGCGCCATCGACACCCACGCCCACCAGCCGACCGAGGAGTTCCTCCACGACGCCGGCGGCGAGATGATGCACGATGCGGCCGGCAAGTTCGGTACGGAACTCGAAACGTGGGGCTACGAGGAGATGATCGACGAATACCACGCGGCCGGCATCCGCCACACCGTCCTGCTGGGGTGGGATGCAGAGACCAACACCGGCAATCCACCGGTCGAAAACGACTACGTGGCCGAAGTCCGCGACGAGTATCCCGACTTCTTCACCGGCTTTGCGAGCGTCGACCCCCTCAAAGACGACTGCGTGCAGGAGGCCGAGCGCGCGATCGAGGACCTCGACCTCTCGGGATTCAAATTTCAACAGATAGCGCAAGGGTTCGACCCGAGCGCACCCGACCACGACGAGTTGTGGGAGACCATCGAGGACCTCGGCGTCCCAGTCGTGTTCCACGGTGGGAACTCCACGTTGGGGGCTGGTTCACCGGGCGGACGCGGCCTTCGGGTCAACCACGGCAACCCGCTCCTCGTCGACGACGTGGCCGCGCGCTTTCCCGACCTCCAGATCCTGCTCGCGCATCCGGCCTTTCCGTGGGAGAAAGAGCAGTTGGCCATCTGCCAGCAGAAGGGGAACGTTTACATGGATCTGTCGGGCTGGCTCCCCAAATACATCGACGAGCAGGTGCTCCACTACGCGGGCACCATCCTGCAGGACAAAGTGATGTTCGGTACCGACTACCCGATGATCCGTCCGGAGGCGTGGCTCGACTCCTTCGCAAAACACACCGACTACTCCGAAGAGATCCAACGAAAACTCCTCTGGGAGAACGCCGAGGCGTTCCTCGGCCTCTGAGACGACTTTCGTTTGCAGGCAGCACGCCGAACACGCCCGTCGGCGACGATCGGCCATGGACGACGAGCAGTTCTTCTCCGACGTCGAATCGCGCGCCGATCTCGATAGCCACGAGCAGGCGGTCGCGGCCGCCGAGTCGGTCCTCGGCGTGCTCGGCGAACGGCTCAACACGATAGAGGCGCTCGCCGACGAACTCTCCGCAAACCTCGCGGCGGCACTCGACAGCGCGGGCGACGAAGCCGCCGGGTTCACCCCCGACGAGTTCGTCGAGTGGGTGCGCGAGGCCGAGCGCGAGAAGACGACCGACCTCGATGCCGACAAGGCCCGACTGCACACGCAGGCAGTCTTCGAGAGTCTCTCGGAGTCTGTCGCCGGGGAGACGTGGAACGCGGTCAGAGCCCAACTGCCCGACGAGTACGAGCGCCTCTATCGGGCTGGCTGAGCCGGCCGAATCACTCGTCCGAGCGCGTGCCCATCAGTAGCGTGTCTTCGACGAGTACGCGCTGGGCGCGGCGCAGGCGTTCGGAGAGTGCCTGATGGGAGATGTCGAGTTCATCGGCGAGGTCGGAGACATCGATCTCTCGTGGGACCGAAAAGTAGCCCTGCTCGGTCGCCAGCGTGAGCGCCTCGTACTGCTTTTCGGTCAGGCCGTAGCGACCCACCGGGTTGCCGTCCATCTCGCGGATGGTCTGGACTTCGAAGGTCAGTCCGTTGGCCTCACAGAAGTCGTAGGTCGCCGACAGCGAATCGCGGGTCGGGTAGAGCACCCGGAGATACCACCAGCCGTCGGCCCCGTAGGCGTCGAGGATGGTCGCCTCCGAGCCGGTGAGCATCTGGACGACGAGCTGGATGTCGGCGACCCACTCCATCCGGTAGAGCGATTCGGCGTCGAGTTCGCTCAACGGCGAGGGGTCGGCGACGCTCGGGTCCTCGGCCAGCGCCGTCTCGAAGGCCTCGTGGCTCGCACCGCGGAGCCAGACCAGCGGCATGACGACATCGTCACCGGTCTCGACGATGCGCTCGATCTCGCACTCGATGTCCGGTCCCGACGCGAGCGTCTCGTAGAGTGCGAACTCATCGGCAGGCACTCGGCCCTTGACGACTGTCGCCATCGATGGGCGGACTACTGGGCCGAAACGGATAAACGGGCGGACTCGTCGCGAGTTACTGACTCTCGGCGTCCGCGGCGTCGGTGGTGTCGTCGTTGCCGCTACTGGGGCTGAGCATGCGCTTCACCAGCCGGATCCCTAAAAGCGCCCCGACGCCAGCGGCCAGCGCCCCGGGAACTCCGTATCGTTTGTAGCCTTTCTTCCCTGCCTTGATGACTGCCGTGCTACCGAGCATGGACGGACACAACGGCAGCCGACAAAAAAGCGCTGTGCCTGCATGGGCGGAGTGCAACGTTCAAGTATTCACACCGCAAATCGAGCGCAATGGTCCGTTCACGCCGCAGGTTCCTCGCCACCCTTCCGCTCGTCGGCGGTCTCGCACTCGGTGGCTGTCTCACTCTCAACCCTACAGTTTCGGCCAACACCGATAGTTCGGCCGTCTTCGAGAAGATATCGACCACCGAACCGTGGGTCAGCGGCCGCGTCAAGACGTCGGTCACGCTCGCGTCGAACGCGACGAGCGAACAGAGCGTCACCGACCTCACGGTGACGACCGAGAGCGGGAAATCGTTCGACTCGGCGACGGTCGATAGCGGCCAGACCAGCGGTCTCACCCTCTATCTCCCGGCGGGCGAGAACGCGACCATCACCGCTACCGATTCGATCAACGGAACGACCATCGAGACGCACACGGTGAAAACCGGCGGCGACGAACTCTTCTGACTACCGTTGGGAGCCACGGAGGATGAGCGGGCCGATGGCGAGTGTACGTTTGGCGATCGTCGCGACCCGAGCGATATACGCGATGAGCAACAAGAACGGGAGCGCCGAGACCGTGAACGCACCGGAGACGAGCCAGAGGATGTCCGGGACGCCGAGCGTCGCGCCGGTGAGCGTGCTGCCATCGACGAACGCGAGCATCGCACCGGCGACGACCAGCGCCGGCACCGCCACGTAGAGAATGAGTTGTGAGAGGTCGATGAGCGCCCACTCGAAATAGAGGGTCTTGATGTGTTCTCTGGCGGGACCGAACATCGACAGCGTCGTCCTGAGTTCTTCGAGGATCGCGTGGTCCTCGTCGGTCAGGCTGTCCTCGTGGTCGTCGCCGATGCGTTCGACCTGAAAGACCTTCCAGCCGTAGTTGAAGTTCAGCGCCGCAAAGAGCACGTCGAACTCGCCGAAGGTCGCGCCTTCGAGTTCGTCGTCGACCTCGTCGGCATTGCCGGCGATGCTCTCGGTGAACTCGTCCACTTCGGCGCGGAGTTGGTCGTCGTCGTTGTCCGAGACGGCGTCGCGGAGTGCCACCGCTCGGCGCCGTGTCGCGTCGATGATGACCCGGAGGAACATCGATGGGTCGGCCGGCATCGGCTGGCCGATGAGGTCGCGGGTGTACGACCGGAAGTCCATCGTGTCGCTCATGCGGGCGTGCTGTTCGCCGAGCGGGCCGTTCTCTTGGGAGATGACGAGCTGTGAGATGGTGAGCACGAGCGTCGTCGCGGTGACGATGGCGCTGACCATCGTCGAGAACATCGTCTCGATGGTGTCGGCGGTTCTGAGACTCGCCTCGAACGGCGGATAGACGAACACGCCGAGGACGACGAACGCCACGAACACCGAGAGCGCAAGCAGGCCGGTGATGAACAGGCGGTTCGCACCGAGCATGACCCAGAGCTTGATGCGGCTCTCGTCGGCGCGCTCGCGCATCGTGTTCGCCGTGCCGACGTCGACGTCCGGGTCGATGTCCGAGTGCATCTCGACGTCCGCTTCCGGGTCGGCATCGATGTCCGTCCGTGCGTCGGGGTCGGCGCTCATGCGGACCCCTCGACGGGGCGTTTGAGCACCAAGAATTTCGTGCCGCCGCCGGCGTACTCGACACTTGTAACGAGTTCCCAGCCCGCAGCGCCGAGTTCGTTCAGTTCCGCTTTCGGGTCGCTCGCCTCCTTCTGTGTCGGCCCGCGCGGCGGGCGCAGCGTCTCGTATTCCCACTCGGTCATGATCGGATGGTCACGGACGGCCTATCGGAAGCCGACGGCTAAACGGCTCCGCTTTCGACAGCAACGCCCGCGAGTGACCCCGAGCGCACTCGCCAGGCCGTCAAAACGGCTATGCCGGTCGCCGTGATACGTCACGTCATGACAGTTCGTGAGGCGACGAGCGACGACGCGGAGTCGATCGCGGGCGTGGCGCGGGTGTCGTGGAAATACGACTATCCCGACATTCTGAGCCGCGATACGGTCGAACAGGGCGTCGAGGAGTGGTACGCACCCGAGACCATCGCCACCGAAATCGACAGCGACGACGCGGTGGTACCGGTGGCCGAGCGCGACGGCGAGATCGTCGGGTTCGCCCACGCCGTCGAGGACGAGACCGGCGGCACGATTTTGCGCGTCTACGTCGCGCCTGACCACCGAGACGAGGGCATCGGCGGCGACCTGCTCGGCCACACCCACGAGGCACTCGCCGACCGCGGTGCCGAGCGGGTGCGCGCGATGGTGCTCGCCGAAAACGAGCCGGGCAACGAGTTCTATCGGCGCTTCGACTTCGAACTGGACGAGAAAAGCGAGACCCGCATCGGGGAGGAGACCTACCGCGAGAACGTCTACGTCCACGAATGAGTGGTGGGTCGACACCCAAATATTCACCCGTAGCGATTTATCCCCGGTCTCCGAACGGGAGGCGATGACACACGACACGCCGATCCGCGTCGACCACGTGGGTATCGCGGTCGAGTCCATCGCCGATGCCGAACCCGTCCTCGTGGCGCTCGGCTGCGAGAAACTCACCGAGGAGTCGGTCGAGGGGCGATTCCGATGGGCGTACTACGAACTCGGCGACGCCTCGCGGCTCGAACTCATCGAACCCGAAACCGAGGGATTTCTGACGGAGTTCCTCGACGAGCACGGGCCGGGACTCCATCACGTCACGCTCGAAGTCGCCGACATTGTGCGGGTCATCGAGGCGTGCGAGGCGGCCGGGTTGCGGGTCATCGACCGCACGGATTTCGAGGAGTGGACGGAGGCGTTCGTCTCGCCACGGAACGCAACGGGAACGCTCTTTCAACTGATGGAGTACCACGAGGGGTACGCGAACGAGCGCCCCGCTGGAGAGGGGATGTACGTCGGCGGCGCGCGACTCGGCGGACGGATGGAGTGAGGGGAGGCCGGCGATTCCCAACGGCTTAACCGTCTCCCATCCCTATCGGACGCATGAGCGAAGAATCATCGGGGCGGAAGAACCTCCGCATGCCCGACGACAACCAGGTGTTCGCCGTCGTGACCCAGCACAACGGCGGCAATCACGTCCAACTCCAGTGTATGGACGGCAAGGAGCGCATGGGCCGCATCCCCGGTCGCATGAAGTATCGCGTCTGGATCAACGAGGGCGACGTCGTGCTCGTCGAGCCGTGGGACTGGCAGGACGAGAAGGGGACCATCGAGTGGCGCTACTCCGACCAAGACGCCGACCAGCTCCGTCGTGAAGGCCACATCGAATAGCCGTTTTACTCCGATCGGACGAACTCGGTCAGCGTCATCGGCTCCGCACGGAACAGCCGCGCGTCCATCTCCGAGAGGTCGTCGGCGACGGCCGGCGCGAACGCCATCCGGTCGACGACGTCGCTGTCGACATCGACGCCCGGCGCGATCTCGGTGAGCGTGACGCCCTCATCACCGAGTTCGAAGACGGCCCGCTCGGTGACGAAGACGATCGGCTGGTCGGTTTCGAGCGCGTAGTCGCCGCTGAACGTGACCTGTTCGACGCGCTCGACGAATTTCGGTGCTCCAGCCTCGCTTTCGACGGTGAGTCGTCCGTCGCCGACGGACACCGAGGAGTCGCCGGTCGTGAGCGTGCCACAGAAGACCACCTTCTCGGCGTTCTGAGTGATGTTGATGAACCCGCCACAGCCCGGTAGCTGCGAGCCGAACCGGCTGACGTTGACGTTGCCGTCGCGGTCGGCCTGTGCGATGCCGAGATAGCCGATATCGAGTCCGCCGCCGTCGTAGAAGTCGAACTGCTCGGGCGAACTCACGAGCGCGTCGTGGTTGCTGGCCGTTCCGAAGTCGATACCGCCGGACGGCGAACCACCGATGGGACCCGCCTCGACAGTTTGAGTGATCTCGTCGCTGACGCCGCCGGCGGCCGCGACGGCCGGAATCGCCTCGGGCACGCCGACGCCGAGGTTCACCACGGCGTCGGGCACCAGCTCCATCGCCGCCCGACGCGCGATGACCGTCCGCGCGGTCAGCGGCGTTTCCTCTGGCGTCGAGTCGCGCGGTGGCCGGACCTCGCCGCTCAGCGCACCGCTGTAGTCGGTCCCGTACGTCTGCGTGTGGTCCTCGGCGGGGGCTTCGACGACCGTATCGACGACGATTCCTGGGATATCGACCTCGCGTGCGTCGAGCGAGCCGGCCTCGGTTACGCGCTCGACCTGTGCGATGACGGTCCCACCGGCGTTGTGGGCGGCCTGTGCGGTCGCCAGCATGTTCGCCGTGAGCGCCTCGCGTTCCATCGAGACGTTGCCGCGCTCGTCGGCGGTCGTCCCGCGAATCAGCGCGACGTCGGGCGCTATCGCGTGATAGAACAGATACTCCTCGCCGTCGAGCGTAATGACCTCGACGAGGTCCTCGGTGGTCGCGTCGTTCGCCTTCCCGCCCGTTCGCCGCGGGTCGACGAACGTCCGCAGTCCGACGGTCGTTACCGTTCCCGGTTTGCCGGCTGCGGCGTCGCGTAGCAGGTGGTCCATCGCGCCGAAGGGCAGGTTGTAGGCCTCGACGTCGCCGTCGACGATGCGCTCCATGAGCTGCGGGACGAACCCCCAGTGGCTGCCGATGACCCGTTCGAGCATCCCGTCGCGTGCGAGATGGGCGACGCCGTGCCCCTGTCGGTCGCCCTCGGCCGCGGGATGGTACAGCGTGAGGTCGCCGGGCGACCCCGTTCGTGCGTAGCGCTCGCCGAGCGCCGAGAGCAGGTGTTCGGGGATCCCGACGGCGACGAACCCGCCGACGGCGATCGTATCGCCTGCGGCGACCGCCTCGACGGCCGCGTCGGCGGGTCGAACGAGTGACATACGTCCCCCGTCTCGGGTTTGGAACATAGGCGTGTCGGTGCCGTCCGACCGCCGACTTACCGAGGCATCGATCTCACTGAGAGTGTTCGTCGACGCCACCGATGACGTGGATGGCGTCGGGCGGGAGCGCCACTCGAACCCGCTCGCGCTCGCCAGCGAGCAGGTCGTCGACGGACGGCGAGAGCGCGAGGCGCACGGTCTCGTCGCCCCCGTCGAGTGCGACGTCGATCAGATGGCCGTCACCCTCGAAGACCCATCGTGTGACGGTTCCGGTGAGGGTGTTCGGGTGGTCGACCTCGACGAGTCCGACGTACTCGGGTCGGATGCAGAACCAGACCTCGGTGCCCACTCCTTCCTCGATGGTGGCGTCGAGTCGCCGACCGTTCCAATCGAGCGCGGGCCCCGCTTCGGTGTCGATAACTCGTCCCCGAAACAGATTGACGCTGCCGGTGAACGAGGCGACGAAGGGCGTCGCGGGGTGGGCGAATACCTCCGAGGGCGTATCGAGTTGATGGATCTCGCCGTCGGCGATGACCGCCAACCGGTCGCCGATAGCCGTCGCCTCGCGCTGGTCGTGGGTGACGTAGATAACGGGGACGTCGAGCGAGGAGAGTATGGGTCGGAGTTCGTCGCGGAGCCGACGTTTGATCGGCGCGTCGAGGTTGGCGAGCGGTTCGTCGAGCAGCAATGCATCGGGGTCGGCCGCCAGCGAGCGTGCGAGCGCGACCCGCTGGCGCTCACCCCCGGAAAGAGTGTCCGCGCGCTGGTCGAGTATTCCCGCTATTTCGAGCGTGTCGGCGAGTTCCGTCACCCGACCCTCCGATCGGGCGGCGTAAGCGACGTTCTCGCGGGCGGTCATATGTGGAAAGAGCGCGCCATCTTGAAAGACTAGCACCGTGCCACGCGCTTCGGGTGGCTGCCCGGTGAGATCCAGCCCGTTCAAAACGACCTCGCCGGCGTCGGGAGTGACGACGCCCGCGATCGCCGACAGGAGCGTGGTCTTGCCACAGCCGGACGGCCCGAGAATTGAAAGGACCTCCTCGCCGACGGCGAGGTCGATGGGACCGAGTTCGAAGTCGCCGTGGGATTTCCACACGCCGTCGACGACGAGCGTCATTCCCACGGATTGGCCGCGATGGTGTTGAGAACGGCGAGCGCCGCGACCGAGATGAGAAGGAGGAGAATGGCGATGGGGTAGGCGTTGTCGAGTCCGAGCTCGACGAACGAGACCCAGATCTGGACCGGCATCGTCCGGGGGTAGTACGACAGCATCATCGTCGCGCCGAACTCGCCCATCGCGCGCGCGAAGGTGAGCGTCACGCCGGCGAGAATCCCCGGCATGGCGAGCGGTAGCGTCACGTTCTGTGCGGTCGTCCACCGCCCCTTGCCGAGCGAGCGCGAGGCGTGTTCGAGGTCGAGCGGGACGCCCTCGAAGGCCGCCTTCGCCGTGACGACGATGAACGGCGAGGCCACGAACGTCTGAGCGAGCACTACGCCGGTCAGCGAGCGTGTGAGCGGCACGCCGGCGCTGGCCGCGGCCGCGCCGATCGGTGCGCCGGGACCGAACACCGTGAGCAGGACGATACCGCCGACCGTCGGCGGGAGCACCAGGGGAAGGACGACGACCCCCAGCACGGCGTTCGTCCAGCGCGACTCGCCCCGCGCGAGCCAGTACGCGAGCGGCAGTCCGAACACGGTGGCGACGGTCGTGCTGATCGACGCCGACAGCACCGACGTCGTCGCCGCGTCCACGACCGTCGAATCGGTCATTCGGGCGATGACCTCACCCGGCGGTACCGACAGGAACAGCGAGATCAGCGGCGCGAGATAGTAGAGACAGAGCACGCCGCCGAGGACGAGCGCGACGGTGAGCCAGTCGAAACCGAGCAGCGTCGTTCCGGTTCGGGACGGATTCGAGCGTGTTGCCATCGGCGAGTTACGACCCTGGTCCCGACTTCGACGGTGACGGTCGGCCGCTGTGATCGCCAAGCGAGGACTGTGCCCCAGAGTTCGCCGTCTCGGACCCACCGATCACTCGTTGCACCCGTTTCGGCACGCTTCCCTCGTAGGTCGGGAATCCCTCGCGCAGGACGAAGCCGTGTTCGTCGAGGTAGTCACCGGTCGTATGGGCGGCGAACACGTCGAGGGCGGCGTCGCTCGTCTCTCGGATGGTCGCCCCGTAGCTGACGAGTCCCCCTCGTACCGTCCGGCCGTTCGGCAGCGAGTACGAGACCGTCGAGTACCAATCCTTCTCGTGTTCGGGGTTGCTCAGGTCGATCTCGTCGGGCAGATCGATGTACTCGTAATCGCGCTCGACGGCCATGTTCCGGTAGGCGATGGCGGCGTCGATCGAACCGCTCTCGAAGCGGCTGATGAGGCCCGTCTCGGGGTAGATCTGATTTCGTTGGAGGAGTTTCTCCGTGAGGTTCGACGCATCCTCGTAGTACCGCGAGGCGAGGTCGAGGGTAAAGCGGGTCCGGTAGCCGAGCGGGTCCTGATCGGGGTCGGTGCGGCCGAGTCGCACGTCCCCGTCGGCCAGCGCCTCGTACCAGTTTTCCGGCCCCGCTTCGGCGAGGCGCTCGCCGCCCTCGGTGTCGGGATTGTACGCGACGACGACGGCGTTACTCGCAAACACGGAGTGCCACGCCGGCGAGAGCGGCCGGTCGAACAGCGCCACGTCCGCTATCGAGAGGATGTCGGGGTCGCGCTTGCCCTCGGCGACCAGTCGGGCGACCGTCGCCGAGCCGTGGGCTTCGACTTCGACAGGAACGTCGACGGCGGCAGCGAGACCGTTCGACAGCGCGTTCTGGAGGCTCCCGGCAGCGAGGATCGAGACCGGATCGGTATCGCCGGCGGTTCCCTTGCGCCCGCCGGTGCGGCTGAAACCGCTCCCCACGCACCCGGCGAGACCCACGAGCCCCGCCGAGCCGGCCGCGCGCAGGAACGTGCGGCGCGAACGGCTGGCCGGCCGGCGTTGTTCCCTCATGGACACAACCGGGTTGTTCTCGATTCGTCATAAACGCTTTGCCCGCCCGCCCGAACCGACCGACATGGATCTCGATGCGGGTTTCGACGCCCAGTTCGACAAGTCGGGGGTCGGGTTCGACGAGCGCGACGCGGCGCTGCTGCGGGCCATCGACGACCACGGCTCGCTCAACGCGGCCGCCGACGCGCTCGGGCGGTCGTACTCGCGCTCGCAGCGCCGCGTCGTCGCCCTCGAAGAGGCCTTCGGCCCACTGGTCGCCCGCAAGCGGGGCGGTTCGGGGGGTGGCGGAAGCAGCCTCACCGAGGCCGCCCACGATCTCCTCGCCGCGTTCGACCGCCTCCGGGCGGAGTTCACCGGTGTGGCCGAGGTCGGAGAGACGGTGCTTTCGGGCACCGTCGCCGACCGCGACGGCGAACTCGCCACGGTCGAGACACTCGCTGGAAGCGTCCGGGCGATCGTCCCCGCGACGGCCCGCGACGTTCGCCTCGCCGTCCGGGCCGATGCCGTCACGCTCCACGCACCGGGGGCGACCCCGGAATCAGAGACCAGCGCCCGCAATCGGTTTCGCGGGACCGTCGTCGACATCGACGGCGGCGATGCGCTCGCGCGCGTCGCGCTCGACGTGGGAACCGACACGCGACTGCTCGCGCTCGTGACACGGGAGAGCATCGCCACGCTCGACCTCGCGCCCGGGGACGACGCGCTCGCCTCGTTCAAGGCGACCGCGACGCGGGCGACTCCGGCGCGGGCCGACGGGGAGAACCGAATCGACCGCTGATTCGAAGGGTGGGTTCGCCGTCCGCCGTCACTCGGGCAGCAGCGAGCGGGGAACGGGGAGCAACTGGCCGATGAGGTCGCGGTGATCGGCCGCGAACTCCTTGAGCAGGGAGACGTCGCCGACGTGGAACAGTTTCGCCAGCGCGAGCGGGTTGCCGCCGTTGGCCGCCGTGAGCGTGTCGTTGCTGAGTCGGTGGAGGTCGCGGATGAGGCGGTCGTAGCGCTCGGTCGGGGCGTAGTAGAGCAGGTGGGTCATCAGCAGGCGCACCGCGACCTTCGGGGCCACGTCGCGATGCCAGAGCGTGTCGTAGATCGTCATCTCGTCGGCCGAGGTGTCCATCCGACCGGTGAAACAGCGGTCGGCGGTGACGGCCGCCGCCCGCCCGGATTTCATGCACTTGTCGATGCCCTGTCCCCACAGCGGGTCGATCGAGGGGACGGTGTCGCCGATCGCCATGAATCCGTCCGTACTCAACTGGCCCGGCGGCTGGATGTGTGCCGAGCCACGGTGCTGGCTGTCGTCGATGCGCTCGGCGTTCGCGAACCGGGGGTCGTCGTCGAGCCAGCGCGTGAGCGCGTCGTCGATACGGACCCGTTCGGCCTCCGGGCTGTACTTTTCGTTCTGGATGAAGCAGAGACCGACCTTCGCCGTGTCCGCGCCGGTGTGGAATATCCACGCGTAGCCGCCGGGCGCGAGGTCGTGGTCGAGTCGGAGCATCATCGCGTCGGTGAGGTCGGCGTAGTCGGGACAATCGAGGTCCACCCCATCGAACTCCCACTCGATGCCGATGGCCTGTTTGCTCCGCTGCAACTCGCTCATCCCGAGCGCTTTGGCGATCGGGGCGGACGGGCCGGTCGCGTCCACGACGATGTCGGCGTACACCTCCTTCCCGCCGCCGTAGCGCACGCCGGCGACCGCGCCGTCTTCCATGATGGGCTGGGAGACGCGGGCATCGAAGCAGTAGGTCGCGCCGCGCTCGCGGCCATCGCGAACGAGATAGCGCTTGAAGTCGGCGAATTCGAGGACCGCACCGGGTTGGGTGAGGTTGAAGTTCTCGCTCGGCGACTCTAAGACGACACTGTCGGTGTAGTTCATCACCACGTCGTCGGGGATGCCGAACGATCCCATCATCGAGGGGAACGTTCCCCCGGTGGACTTGTTGCTCTGGGCCGGGAACGTTCCTTCGGGCTCGGTTTCGAGGACGAGCACCTCGTAGCCGCGCTCGGCGAGGTCTCTAGCACACTGTGCGCCGGCGGGACCAGCGCCGGCGATGACGACGTCGTACCGGTCGGGCATGAAAACGGTTCGGTTCGGTGTGCTATTTAGTCTTGCTGGCTGGGCCTCGGGTGTGGGTAGGTGTCACTACTCGCGGTAGCCCTTGCGGAAACTGCGGAACTCGCTACGATGTGACTCCTCGTCGCTCAGGATATCGATGGCGAGGTCCTCGGTCACGGGGTCGTCGGCCTCTTGAGCGGCTTTCATGAGCGAACGGTAGGTGTCGATGGCCGCCTGTTCGTACTCGATGACGCCGTCGATGACGCTCAGAACGTCGGCGGTGTCTTCGGGCGGCTGGAGCGCCTCCTGTGCGGGTTCGAACTCGAACGACCCGAGCGGCTTCGCGTCAAGTTCCTTCAGGCGTTTGCTGAGGCGCTCGGCGTGGAGTAGCTCTTCCTGTTTGGCGTCGGCGCGGAGGCTGTCCTTGACCTCGGCGGCGCTGACGCCGTCGAGCACCGCGGCGTTCGTGAGATAGTTCATCACCGTCTCCATCTCGTCGTTGTAGGCGCTGCGGAGCAGTTCTATCACTTGGTCGTCTGCCATGAATCCATATAGTCGGTACAGACTCTTAGTGCTACTGGCCCCCGTCCGGGGTCATCGACTCGGGGCGCTCGCTGCCTGCGAAGACCGTTTCCCGCCCTCCTTCGCTCCTCCAAACCTTTAACCACGCACGCCGAGCGCCCCGGAGTATGAACCGCAGTCGAACGGTGGCAGCGACATGAGCGACGACATCCCTGGTTCCGAACCGCTCACCACCGACCCGCCGGCACTCGATGCGCCGCAGGCATCGAACATCGCCGCAGAGCGGTTCGGGAAACGCGGAACCGCCACGGAACTGGGCGGGGAGCGAGACCGGAACTTCCGCATCGACACGGACGAGGGGGACAGATACGTTCTCAAGGTGTACAACCGGGCGGACGACGAAGGAACAATCGATTTCCGCACGCAGGCGATACGACACATCCACGACACGGATTCCGACCTGCCGGTGATGGACGTCATTCCGACGGTCGACAGGGCCCCGTGGACGTCGGTGACCGTGGACGGCGAGACCCATCTCGTACAGCTGTTCACGTTCGTCCCCGGTCGGAGCGCGTCGTTCGAGAATCTCGACGACGATGCGCTGTACGCATACGGCGAGAGCGTGGCGCGGATGGGGCGGGCGCTGCGCGGCTTCTTCCATCCCGAAGCGGGGTACGACATCATCTGGGACCTCCGCCACGCGTCGGCACTCCGTTCGTTGCTCGACCACGTCACCGACGACCGGCGACATGACCTTGCCGAGGACGTCCTCGACCGATTCGACGAGCGCGTCGAACCCGCCTTCGGCAACCTCCGCGCGCAGGTGATTCACAACGATCTCGGGCCGGACAACGTGCTATTGGACGAGCACGACAGGGTGAGTGGTATCACGGACTTCGGCGACCTCACCCACACGGCGCTCGTCTGTGACCTCGCCGTCGTACTCGCCAACGTGCTGAACCGCCACGACGACCCGCTTGCGGCGGCCCAGTCGGTTGTCAGAGGCTACGTGGGTGTCACGCCGCTGGAGGACGCGGAGATTCGCCTGCTGCCGGACCTCGTGGCGGCACGACTCGCCGCGAGAGGGATCATGCACGCGTGGAAACGCGAGAAGTACGCACACAACGCCGACGACGCCGACGAGCTGTGGGAGACGTTGCTGGCGCTCGAGGGGACCGATCTCGACGCACTGAGACGGCTCCTGCGAACCGCCGCGCAGGGAAGCGCCGTTCCATATACTCAAACCGAGACGTCCGAACTGCTCTCGCGCCGCCGGCGGGTGCTCGGTTCGGCGCGGCTCTCGTACCGTGACCCCGTCCACTTCGTCGCCGGCGACGGCGCTTGGCTGTTCGACGGGTCCGGACGGTGCTACCTCGACGCGTACAACAACGTGCAGGTCGTCGGACACGCGAACCCCGAGGTCACTGCCGCCATCGAGACGCAAGCCCGCAAACTGACCACCAACACCCGATACCTGCACGAGTCGACGGTCGCGCTCGCCGAGCGGCTGCTGGCGACACTGCCCGACGAGTTGGACAGAGTCATACTGGTCAATTCGGGCAGCGAGGCCAACGAGGTCGCGTGGCGGCTGGCGACCACCCGGACGGGTCGAGAGGGCGGTATCGTGACCGACCACGCCTACCACGGCATCACCGACACGACGGCGGCGCTGTCGCCGGAGAACTGGCCGGACGGCTACCGGCCATCCCACGTCGAGACCGTCTCGCCACCGGTCGGCTCCGAGTATCACGGAATCGATGCCGCCGATTCCGCGGCGACGATGGCCGATGCGCTCGACGCGCTCGGGGAACGAGGGTCGGAAATCGCCGCGTTCCTATTCGACCCGCTGTTCGCCAGCGCCGGCATCCTCCCGCCGGAACCCGCGAAACTCCGCCGGATGGTCGAACAGGTCCACGAGGCGGGCGGACTCGTCGTCGCCGACGAGGTGCAGGCCGGGTTCGGGCGAACCGGTTCACATATGTGGGGGTTTCAGGCGGCGGACGTCGTCCCCGACGTCGTCACGATGGGCAAGCCGATGGGCAACGGCCATCCCGTCGCGGCCGTGGCGACGCGCTCGGAGATCGCCGCGACGCTCAGGGAGCGAACCGGACTGTTCAGCACCTTCGGCGGGAACCCGGTGTCGTCGGTGGCGGCGCTCGCCGTACTCGACGTCATCGAAGACGAGGAGCTACTGGCGCACACCGCCGCGGTCGGCGACTATCTACAGGAGAGCCTGACACAACTGGCTGCACAGTACGACTCCATCGGGGAGATACGCCGGAGCGGACTCATGGTCGGTGTCGAACTCGTACAGGACCGGGAGACGTGGACGCCGGCGACGGACGAGGCGACGGAAGTGGTCGACCGTCTCCGGCAGCGCCGCGTTCTCATCGGCGCGACCGGGAAAGCGGGGAACGTACTGAAGATTCGGCCGCCGCTGGTGTTCGAGAGCGATCACGCGGACCACCTCGTGGCGGCGCTCGATGACGTGCTCGCTGGGTTGGAGTAGGTTCACGACTCGGTGGAATGGGTGTGGTTTGGCTCTTCGACGGCTCTATCGCGATCGATTAACGCCGTCGCGACCCCCCGATTCCATGCCAATCTTTTTGGTCACATGGCGGGAGTATAACGTGGGAGTGGGTCACTCCCGGAGGAGACACTCACACATGGAATTCAGTGGGACGTTCGAACTCGACGACACGACGACCGAGGAAGTGTGGCTCGCGCTCTCGGACCCGGTGATGATCGCACACGCGCTGCCGGGTTGTGAGTTCCTCGTCGAGGTCGAGGACACGAACCCGGACTTCGACGCCCTCCGCGAGGAGTATAGCGAGAGGGACGTCGAACCGACCTCGGACCCGGAAGTCATCGCCGAGCGCGCCTTCGAGGAAGGGAATCATTACGCCGGCATCGTCGGCATCAGCATCGGTCCGGTGAATCCGACCTTCGAGACGGTGGTGACCATCGACGAGCGCGACCAGCCGTACATGGAGGCCTCGGGGGAGGGGTCGGCCGGCGACAGTTCCTTCGAGATGACCTCGTGGATGGATCTGACCGACGTCGACGACGGCGTCGAAGTCGAGTGGCAGACCGAGGCCGACGTGTTCGGGCGCATCGCGGGGATGGGCCAGCGCGTCATCAACCCGGCGGCCAACCAGGTCGTCAAGCGGTTCTTCTCGTCGGTCCAGGACGAACTACGCGAGCGCGAAATCGCCGAAGGCGGCGAAGTCGAAGCGGCCGAATCGACCGACGACGACCGCGGCATCGTCGACCGCATTCTCGGCCGATCGGAAGGAAACTAACACATGACAGAACACGACATCGAGATTGCGGTCAACGGCACGGAACACGAACTCACCGTCGATTCACGGACGCTGCTCGTCCACGCTCTGCGCGACGAGTTGGGCTATACAGGGACGAATATCGGCTGTGAAAGTTCGACCTGTGGGGCCTGTACGGTGCATTTGGACGGCGACGCGGTGAAATCCTGTACGCTACTGGCGGTACAGGCCGATGGCAGCGAGGTCGGCACCGTCGAAGGACTCGCCGACGACGGCAGCTACGCCCCGATTCAGGAAGGGTTTCAGAAGGAGCACGGTCTCCAGTGTGGCTACTGCACGCCCGGGATGATGCTCGCGGCGAACGACCTGCTGGAGCGCAACCCCGACCCCGACGAGGAAGAGATTCGGGAAGCGATCGAGGGCAACCTCTGTCGGTGTACGGGCTATCAGAACATCGTCAACGCCGTCGAGTTCGCCGCCGACGAGATGGCCGAGGTTGCGGCGGACGGAAGCGGCGAACCCGCAGGGAGTGACTGAACATGGGAATCGAGACCATCACATCGGACGAACTCGACGTCGAATCGGTACTCGGCTCGGCGGTCGAGCGCCGCGAGGACCCCGCGCTCATCACGGGCGAGGCCGAATACACAGACGACATCCAGCGGCCGAACATGGCCCACATGGCCGTCCTCAGAAGCCAGTACGGCCACGCGAGGATCGACGGGATAGACACCAGCGCGGCCGAAGAAATGGACGGGGTCATCGGTGTCTACACCGCCGACGACCTCGACGTCCCCGGCGAGATACCCGTCGGCTGGCTGCTCGACAGCCTCCGAACGCCGGTCCACCCGCTGCTGGCGGGCGACGTGGCGCGCTATCAGGGCGACGGCATCGCGGTCGTGGTCGCCGAGGAGCGCTCCATCGCGGGCGACGCGCGCGACGCCATCGAGGTCGAGTACGAACGCCTCGATGCGGTCACGGATCCCAAGGAAGCCGTCGAAGACGGCGCGCCGGTGGTCCACGACGATTTGGAGGATAACACAGCCTTCGACTGGGAGATCGGCGACGCCGACGAGACGGACGACGCCTTCGCGAACGCGGCCCACACCGCCGAGGTCGACCTCACGAATCAGCGACTGATCCCGAACGCGATGGAGCCGCGCGCGACCGTCGCCGAGTACAAACCCGGTACCGAGGAACTGGAGGTGCACCTGACCTCCCAGAACCCGCATCTCCACCGCCAGTTGATGTCCGGGGTGCTGGACGTGCCCGAGCACAAACTCCACATCGTCGCGCCCGACGTCGGCGGCGGGTTCGGTTCGAAGATCCACCACTACCCGGACGAGGCGCTCGCGTGCTGGTGTGCGATGGAAACCGGACGGCCCGTCAAGTGGACCGCCACGCGCACCGAAACCTACCTCACCGACGCCCACGGCCGCGACCACGTCTCACACGCCGAACTGGCGATGGACGAGGAAGGAACGATCACTGGGATGCGCGTCAAGACCTACGCGGGGATGGGCGCGTATCTCTCGACGTTCGCGCCTGCAGTCCCCACATACCTCTACGGCACCCTCCTGTCGGGCCAGTACGACATCCCGGCCATCCACTGTAACGTGGTCGGCGCGTTCACCAACGGCGCACCCGTCGATGCGTATCGGGGTGCAGGAAGGCCGGAGGCACTGTATCTCGTCGAGCGCATCATTACCCTCGGCGCGCGCGAGATGGGGATGGATCCCGCCGAATTCAGGCGGCAGAACTTCGTCCCCGAAGACGACTTCCCCCACCAGACGCCCGTCGCCGTCGAATACGACAGCGGCAACTACGAACCGGCGCTCGACAAAGCCCTCGAAGCCGTGGGCTACGACGATCTCCGAGAGCGACAAGCGGAACTGCGCGAGGAGGGTCGATACTTGGGCATCGGACTATCGAGCTACATCGAGGCCTGTGGGCTCGCACCATCCGAACTCGCGGGTCAACTCGGCGCACAGGCCGGCCTCTGGGAGTCCGGTCTCGTGCGAGTCCACCCCACAGGAAAAGTCACGGCGTTCTGTGGCACCTCTGGGCACGGCCAGGGTCACGAGACGACGTATGCCCAGATCGTTTCGGACGAACTGGGGATCCCCTACGACGACATCGAGATCGTCGAGGGTGACACCGATGAAATCCCACAGGGGATGGGCACGTATGGCTCGCGCTCGGCGGCCGTCGGCGGAAGCGCGCTGGCGACAAGTTCACAAAAAGTCGTCGAGAAAGCGAAGAAGATCGCCGCCCACCAACTGGAGGCCAGCGAGGAGGACATCGAGTTCAGCAATGGAGAATTTTCGGTTGCAGGAGCGCCCGAGCGCTCGATGCACATCCAGGACGTGGCCGCCCAGTCGTATCTCGCCCACGACATGCCGGAGGGCATCGAACCGGGGCTCGAAGAGACCTCCTTCTACGACCCTGACAACTTCGTCTTCCCGTTCGGGACCCACATCGCGGTCGTGGAGGTCGACCCCGAAACGGGCGAGATCGAGTTCGAGAACTACGTTGCTGTGGACGACGTCGGCCCACAGATCAACCCGAAGATCGTCGAGGGACAGGTCCACGGCGGCGTCGCACAGGGTATCGGACAGGCACTCTACGAGGGGGCCGAGTACGATAGTAATGGGACGCTCGTCACGGGGTCGATGCAGGACTACGTGGTGCCGAAGGCCGAGCACATTCCACGGATGGAGACCGATTCGACCGTGACGCCCTCGCCGCACAACCCGCTCGGCGTCAAGGGTGTCGGCGAGGCAGGCACCATCGCGGCTCCGCAGGCCGTGGTGAACGCCGTCACGGACGCACTCCAACCGTTCGGCATCGACCACATCGACATGCCGCTCACGAACGAGCGAGTCTGGCGCGCGGTGAACGACGCCCCGAGCGCCGAGGACGGAGGCAGCGAGGCGGTTGCGGACGGCGGCGAGCGCGCCGAAGACGAGCCGTCCGGAAGCGACGAGGGAGGTGAGAACTGATGTATCCCGACGAGTTCGACTACTACAAGGCCGATAGCGTCCAGGAGGCACTCTCGCTGCTCGACGAGCACTCCGATACGGAGGCAGAACTGCTCGCTGGCGGCCACAGTCTCCTACCGGCGATGAAAACGGGATTATCGAGTCCGGATGTCCTCATCGACATCAGCGGTGTCGACGAGATGCAGGGCATCACGGTCGATGGCGACACGCTCTCGATCGGCGCGATGACGCGCTACAGTGACCTCGTCGACTCCGAGGACGTGAGCGAACACGCCCCGGCGCTCGCGGCGGCCGTCGCGCAGGTCGGCGACGTCCAGGTCAGAAATCGCGGTACTATCGGTGGGAACCTCGCCCACGCCGACCCGGCGGCGGACCTGCCGGGCGCGGCGCTCGCCTCGGATGCGACGCTCGTCGTCGAGGGTCCCGACGGCGAGCGCGAAATTCCGGCTGACGACTTCTTCTTCGGGATGTACACGACCGACGTCGGTCCCGACGAACTGCTCACGCGCGTCGAGATACCCTCGGCCGCCGGCGCGCGCGGGGCCTATGCGAAGAAGCCGAGTCCCTCGTCGGGCTACGCGATGGTCGGCGTCGCCGCCCTGCTCGAAACCGACGGCGACGGCGTCACGTCGGCGCGCGTCGGCGCGAACGGCGTAATGGACCACGGCGTGCGCCTTTCGCCCGTCGAGGACGCGCTCGCCGACGGCGACGACATCGGGACGGCCGCGAGCCACGCCGGCGACGACCTCGACGTGGACATGATGATGTCCGACCTGCAGGCCTCGAACGAGTTCCGCGCCCAACTGCTCGAAGTCTACACCGAGCGGGCGCTGACGGACGCGATGGACGCCGGCTCGTCGTCGGCCGCGGCCGACTGAGCCCGCTATCCTTTTCGACGGTTTCGGCCGTCGTCGAGCGATCTGGCGAGCGCGGATGTTCCCCGAGTCGGTGAGCATCCGTCCGGTGGTTCGTGACGGTGGACTGACGAACGGGTTTTACGCATCGGTGCGTTACGTGCGGGCGTGCCACAACCAACGTTCCGTATCGTGCGCTGTGGACCGATCCCAACACCGCCGGGGGGCGCTCGACGGCCGGCGTCGTCGACCGGTCGCCGGCGGGCTGTGGAGGGTGAATGAGCGACGCCGCCACCGGGTTCAGTGACGTGACCACGGCCGACGTCCGGGCGGCCTTCGAGTCGGAGAACTACGTCGCCGACGACGACATCGTTACAACCGTCGAACTGGCGCTGCGACTCGGCAAGCCGCTGCTCGTCGAGGGCGAACCGGGCGCGGGCAAGACCGAGCTCGCCAAAGTCCTCGCGGGGGGGTTCGACGCCGAACTCCTTCGGCTCCAGTGTTACGAGGGACTGACCGCCGAGAGCGCGCTCTACGAGTGGAACTACACGAAACAGCTGCTGAGCATGCAGAGCGCGGAGGGTGGCGAGTCAGTCTTCGACGAGGAACATCTGCTCGAACGTCCGCTGCTGAGCGCGCTCCGCGGCGAGGGTCGACGAGTGTTGCTCATCGATGAGGTGGACCGTGCCGACGAGGAGTTCGAGGCACTCCTTCTGGAGGTTCTCTCTGACTTTCAGGTGAGCGTTCCCGAGTTAGGGACCGTACGCGCACGGACCCCGCCGGTCGTGATCATCACCTCGAATCGAACCCGAGGGCTGTCGGACGCGCTCAAGCGCCGGTGTCTGTTCTTGCACGTCGCGCCGCCGACCTTCGAGAAAGAGCGCGCCATCGTCGAGCGCAAGGTGCCCGAACTCGGTAGGACTGTGGCCGCCGAACTCTGTGCGATGACCGGACGACTGCGCGAGGAGCCGCTGCTCAAACCGCCCGGCGCGGCCGAGACCATCGACTGGGCGCGGGCGGTCGCCGCGCTGCGCGATGGCGGGGATAGCGCTCTCGACGACGAGACGGTCGAACGCACGCTCGGCTGTCTCTTGAAGGAAGTCGAGGACATCGAGCGCGTCGACCAAGAACTACTAGTATCGCTGCGCGAGGCCGCCGAGCGCGCCCGCACGGAGGCCGATTGATGGACCCCGCCGAGCACGCCCGCGAGGAACTCGTGCGATTCGTGCGCGCACTCCGCCGGGCGGGCGTCGCCGTCCCCGCCAACGCCGGCACGACGGCCGCCAGTGCGCTCGCCGCCGTCGGACTAGCCGACCGCGAACGCGTGCGGGTCGCCCTCCGGGCGTCGCTCATCACCAAAGGAGAGGACGAAGGGACGTTCGACGAACTGTTCGCGGAGTTCTGGCGACGGCTCACCGCCGGACTCGATCCGAGCGGTCCCGCCGAGCGACCCGAAAACCCGCCGGATGGCGGTCTCGCGCCGCTCGGGGCCGACCCAGCCCCCGGCGAGCACGCCGACTCCGACGGTGAGAACGACGAGCGCGATGGGGAGGAGGGCGAACGGAGCGGGTTGGGCGCGGTGGTCGGTCGCGGGGCCGGAGAGGCCGGCGAGGAGGTGACGGCGGCACGATACAGCCCGACGGGCCAACGAGAGGCGATTTCGTCGTTCGCCGTTCCCGACACGGAGGGGTTCGACGATGCGTTCGACGAGTTGACGCGCGCGCTCGCCGAACTTGCGGGCCGGCGCTGGACCGGCGGCGAGGAGCGCCCCGACGTCAGGCGTGCGCTCCGGGCGAGCCTTGGCACTGGTGGTGCGGTCGTCGATCTCCCGCGACGCGAGCGGGCGCGGACGGCGGTGCGGGCGCGCGTGGTCGTCGACGTGAGCCGGTCGGTACTCGACGTCGTCGAGCGGCCCTTCTTGCTTCGTTTTCTCCAGCGTGCGCACGCGGAGTGGCGCGATACACGGACATTCTTCTTCGACGAGGACCTCCGGGAGGTCACCGACTCCTTCGACGCACCGAGTTCGGGCGCGGCGCTCGCCGCTCTCGAACGCGCCGAGACCGAATGGGGCGGCGGCACGCATCTTGGAAGATCGCTCGACCGCCTCCGCACCGATTTTCCATACTCGGTCGACCGCCGGTCGGTGCTGATCGTCGTCAGCGACGGACTGGAGATGGGCGATGTATCGGCCCTCGAAACGGCGCTGTCGGGGCTTTCACGGACGGCGAGCGCGGTGCTCTGGCTGAACCCGCTCGCGGCTTCGCCGGAGTACGAGCCGACGGCTCGCGGGATGGCCGCCGCGCTTCCGTATCTCGACGGATTGTTCGCGTTCGCCGGGCCAGCCGACCTCGTCGACCTCGCCCGGCAGCTCCGACGAGAGGGTCCCCACGGCTCCATCGGCTACGAACACGACGCGTGGCGAACCGAGCGACGAACGACTCACCAAACACAAACGACATGACCGACACGAACTGGGGAATGGTCGAAACGGACGTACTGGCAGCGATCGGCAACGCGATCGAGAGGGAGCGCGAGGCGGTGCTTGCGACCGTCATCGACGTCGAGGGCAGTGCGTACCGCCGCCCCGGCGCGAAGATGCTCATCGACGAGGACGGCGGCGCGGGCAGCCTCACCGCTGGTTGCCTCGAAGACGAGGTGCGGGAACTGGCGAGTGAGGTCCTCGACGCGGGCCGGCCCCGCATCGAGACCTACGACCTGATGGGTGACGACGACGTCTGGGGTCTCGGCATGGGCTGTAACGGGATCATCACCGTGTTGCTCGAACCGCTCGAGGCGAGCTATCGACCGGCCGTCGAGCACGTGACGAACGGTATCGACTGTGCGGTCGTCACGGTCACCGGCGGCGACCGCCCGCTCGGCGAGCGCGGGGTGTACGACTCCGAAGACGGGTTTGTGGGTGATCTGCCCGAGTGGATGACTGAGAGACTGGCCGAACCGACGACGGCGCTCCTCGAAGCGGGGCGGAGCGAAACGGTCGAAGTGGAAACGGACGAGGGCACCGTCGAGGTGTTCGTCGACGGCATCGAAGCGCCCTCGAAACTCGTCGTGGTCGGTTCGGGACCCGACGTCGGTCCAGTAATCGAACTCGCAGCGCGGGTCGGTCTCCGGAGCACGGTCGTCGCCTTCCGCGGTGCGCTGTCTGCCGGTGATTTTCCCGCGGCCGACGCGGTTCGCACCACTTCGCCACCGAAACTGCGCGAAGCGGTCGACTTCGACGACGACACCCACGTGGTGGTGATGACGCACAACTTCATTGACGACCGCCTCGCGCTCGAAGAGTTGCTCGCAACCCCCGTGCCGTACATCGGTCTGATGGGGCCACACGAACGCTTCGAGGAGATATGCGAGGAGTTCGCCGCGGAGGGCGTGGAACTCGCCGAAGAGGACATCAACCGTATCTACACGCCCATCGGTCTCGACCTCGGCGGTGATTCTCCCTATCGCATCGCCTACAGCATCGTCGCCGAGGTGCTCGCGGTCGAAAGCGATCGAACGCCGCGACACCTCGCCGAGCACACCGGCCCGATTCACGAGCGCCAGGCCATCGGCGGGGCCGAATAGCGTAGTGGGCATGATATAGCAGCATGTAGTTTACTGGTTGGGCTTGGAACAACTATCACGCTCGAATTTCGGGAAAATCCATCAAGTAGCTAGGAAACGGTCGTGCGGACACTTGGAAAGGACTGCGGTAGTGCTGCTGACGGGTGACCGGTAGCGATAAATGGTATCCAGCGCACTCGGTACTAGTCAGATGGACAAGGAGACGGCTCCGGGCCAGCGTCTGGATTCCGCCGAGTGGAATCGATTGCGAAAGGAGGTCCTCTCCCACGACGGCCACCAGTGTGTCAACTGGGGGGGCACAGACATATCTCGAAGTACACCACGTCGTGCCGCTCGAACAGGGCGGGACGAGAACAAGCCGACGAACCTGGTGGCGGTCTGTCGGTCGTACCATGCGGGTGCTCACGAAGAGAACGTGTATGACCCGAACAGGGAAACGGAGAACGAACGCTGACTGCCGACAGTCGAGGAGGTCAGCAGGCTGGTTCGGAGGACCCAGCATCCGCTGAAACGGGCGATCCTTGGACTGTTTGCGAAGACCGGTATCGGCGTCGGCGAACTCTGTGATCTGTGCATGGCGAATGTCTTTCTCGACGATGGCGACGTTTCCGAAGCACACGAGGTCAGGGAGTTCGACTGGGTGAACAACGACCACCCAGCGCTTCGAATCCGCGTCGAAGGGGACGAACCCTACTCACCACGGAGTGAGCGTGCCAAAACCACTCTCATCCCACTCGACGAGCTGATGTGTCGGATTTTCAAGCGCTGGTTGGCTGTCCGTCCAGATACACAGCGGCGGTCTCGACCGCTGTTCGTCAGTACGTACTCGTGGGGCGAACGGCTGTCGCCGCTTGCCATCCATAATTCAGTCGAACCACGGGCTGCGACGCTGGGATTCACCGACGAGGAATCCGAGCTGAACAACTTCACGCCGTACACGCTTCGATACCTCTTCACCGAGCGGCTCTCTGGCCAGCCGTCCGTCCGTAAGTACATACTCGAAGGAGTGCCGACGACACTCTCGTTCGAGCAAATCGTGGCCATTACCGGGACAACACTATTCCGTACTCTAATTCTTATCTATCCAAATGAGACGTCACTTCGATTCTAGGGGTCTATATATGCTGAGCCTGCGAAAATATACCGGAAATAGTGGCCTATACTATGGTATAAGAACGCCTATGCTAACATAACAGTCCATATCTCGCCTCTTCCTGGAGTTTTTGGACGTTCTGTAAGAGCGTTCTGCAAGGCTTGCAGGTACTTGCCAGAGCAAGTGCTGCAAGGATTTGGGAGTGAGGTGATGGCTGCTTCGACGCCCCATCCCCGCGGTATGTGTCCTGACTATGGGCCGTCCGGAATTCCTATCCACGCCAATGGCGGCCTGCTCCAGAACCAGTGTAGCAGCGTAGTCGCGGACAGCTGGGGTAAGTCGGCGTGAATCCCCGGCGCACCGTCGGCGACGGCCCGCAGGTAAAGGTCATCGTCAAACGCTATTCGGACCTTGCCGGGAAGAAGCGCGGGCTGACCACCCCACTGACGACGCTATTCGAAGACCAGTTCGTCAGCGAGGTCGAGACGCCACAGTGCGGCTTTGGTGAATTCGAAGGGGGTGAGCGAGCGTGACGGATCGGGAGGAGAACGATTTGGCCAACGTCGACGACCTCCGAAAGCCGTATTCTTGCGGGGCGCTCTCGACGGAGATCTACCGTTGCGACGATTGCGAACAGGACCTCGCTGATAGCGAGCGAATCGTGCGGGTTGCAGTCACGGGAGGAACGCCATGAGCTTCGACGAGATCACAGCTAGCAACAGCGACGGCGACGAGCGCGATGATGAACCTACAGTCGAGAGTCTTGCAGCACGCGTGCGCGACCTCGAAGCTGACGTCTATGGATTCGCAGATGACGAACAGGCGGCCGGACAAGAGGCGGTCGTTGACGTCAAACGAACGATTGTGTTCCTCGACAATCGCCTCGATGAAGACCGGCGAGTGTCGGGCGTCCCTGTCGAAGACGTCTTCCGCATTGCGGGTGTGCTAGGCCTCTCCGAAAGCGTGGTTAAGCAGGCCTACAACCGTCTCAAGCGCCACGGTGAGATTTACGAGCCAGCAATCGAGGAGGTGCGGGCGACATGACGCGCACTGGTCCCATCAAGTGCGGCGACGTTGAACGCCGTCGGCTCCTCGAAGAACTCGGCCGCGAGGACTGCGTCAAGTTCATCGGCGAGGCCGCCGAAGCAGGCCGGCAGGCCGACGCCGGTGACCATCTTGGCGACAGCAGCGATGATGTCGAGAACGCCGACCCGTACGTGGAGGCTTCTGCCGATGAGTGAGTCGCCAGTCGCGCTCGGCGAGTGGACGCATGACGAGCTCGAAGCACACATCCGCGATCTCGAAGACGAAATCGAGAGTCTCGATGAGAGCACGTCAGCCATGCGTAACGAATTGGCGTTCATCAAACGGACGCTCGTTGTGCTTACCGACGCCGAGATCGGCGGCGAGCACCACCCGCTCGAGGGATTGCCCGGCGCCGGTGAACAGACCCGTGGTGACATCGACGACCTCCAGAGCGCCGTCACGAATCACGGCAAACAGCTCGAAGCCATTCGCGATGTCGGGAGCGAGAAGACCGGCAAGGATGAGAAGGTCGCCGCGATTGCTGCCTTCGCTCAACAAAAGGTCGACGGAAGCCAGTCAAAGGTCCTCGTCGAGGCGAGCGAGATCCGCGGCTGTACTGGCGTGAGTCGCCGCTACGCCTACGACCTCGTCGATACCATCGGCAACAGCGACCAGTACGAGTGGGCCGGCGTCCGCGATGCAATGAGCGTCACGACCGGGAGCGGCACCACTCAGAAGAAGAAGGCGCTCAAGGTCGATTGTGGCAAGCTCCGTGGGAATTCACAGGACCCGGACACTGTGAACAAGTTCACCACACGAACCGACGAGGAGGGACGCTGAGATGACTTTCTTCCAAAGAGGTGTTCCACCTCCATTGGATTGACTGAAACGTAGCTTGGACCGTGTCGTGCAAGCAAAGGTACAGTAGCGGTGTGTAAACCGCCTGTGTGCCGCTATGTGCTCCTCGAACTAGAGTTCACACACTCGGAATGATGTGGTGAACGATTTCACAATACAAGACCATGATACGAACCATCGGAATAAAGGTAGAGTCCGTTGGATCGAGTTGCTCTCTGCCTGACTCCGGCTCAACTACGAGCTGTTTGCCGGCTTGGTAGAGATCGACGAGGTGTTCGCCGCCCTGCCAGCGCTGGAGCGATGGCGCGGGTTCATCGAGACACACAACGGGCTTGCTGATGTCACAGATGGATCACCGGCTACTGGCCGGCGATCCGTCGAAAATACTCATGAACCAGAATACCCCGAAATCGGTGTTTGCCCGCCAGCACAGCAGTCCGAACAGACCTCGATCGGCAGTTCGAGATGAATGCCCACGAGCTCCCGATTTCGCGAAAGCTGCATCTCTGATGTCTACTCGATCTGAAACAAGGTAAACGACTACTGTCGCGGGGATTTCGCCTCGCGTACGTCACCACCCTCACGAAGCATATCGGGACATTCAGGACAGACTCGCACGGTCTCCATGCCGGTCGGAGCGAACACGCGAACGTATCGCTCGGTGACGAACGCGCCGCAATTCAGACACTCTGACATACTGCTATCACTTGATGCTCAGCACTTTGTTCTATCGGTGGACGTAGATATCGAGCTGATTGCTCTAGAGATTAGCACTGATCCTCGAGGGTTTTCACATCACAGATATCCGATTTATTGAAATCGCCGTGCGAGATACAGGGGGCGTATCTTGCACATTGGGCGGCAAAGATGTCCTGATCGGGTGATTCACCGTGTCGACCGCCTGATTGGTTGGGGGTACCCGAGCGCGACTATGCTGTGTTCGCCCAGTGCATCGGTTGTTATCGTTCCACGTCTCTCCGCGCGTTGACGGCTAATACCGGCATTTCAGCGTGTCTGATAACTCGTTCGGCCGTGCTTCCGAGGAGGTAGCGATTGAGACCCGTCCGGCCGGTCGTGCCCATCGTCACGAGGTCGACCTCGTGTTCGTTAGCGTAGTCGAGCAGGTCGCTCGCCGGCACCCCCTCCTGGACGCTCGTCGTCACATCGAGACCCGCGTCCGTGGCGCGGTCGACTATCTCTTCGGTCGCGCGCTCGCCTTCGGCTTCGAACCGCTCAACCAGTTCCGTCGGCGCGGAAGAGCCCGGCGTGAGCGTTATCGCGCCGACATCGACGATATTGACTGCATGAATGCGAGCGCCGGCCCGTTTGGCGATCTCGATACCGTGGCCGATGGCGATGCTCGCCGCATCGCTACCGTCGGTCGGAATCAGCACGTCTCCGTAGTCGCCGGTGAGTTCGCTGCACTCGACTGCCTTGGCCGTCAGTACCGGACACGAAGCCTGGCGCACGACGCGCTCGGTCACGCTGCCCGCAACGTACCGGCTCACTCCGGTCCGGCCGTGGGTGCCCATCGAGATGAAATCGACGTCATGCTCATCAGCATATTCAACTATCGCGTCGGCGGGTCTTCCTCTGAGTACCGCTGTCTCTACCGCGTCGCCCTCGAAGGCGGCTTCGGTCGCCGCGATTGCTTCTTCGTTTTCGGCTTCGATACGCTCGATGAACTGCTGATCAACGCCGCCAGCGTTGAACATACCACCCGCTGTCTGGATGTCGGCGGCGCTGACGAGATGAGCCGTCGCGTCGAATATCCGTGCGAAATAGTGGGCGTGTTCGGCGGCCCGAATCGCGTGCTCGCTGCCGTCAGTCGGGACGAGGATGGTTTCGTACATCATCCGTCGAGTCGATTCGCTGGCACATAAATCCAGTCGACAGTTCCGGGGTGCGGGGAACGGGCCTATGGATTCATGCTTCCCGTTCCCGTGGTGGTTGGGTCGCTCCGATTCGCCACTGGGGTAGAGTTTTGTCGATTGATTGCATAGTACACGCTATGGGTGAGGGTAACTCCGGGACGATGGATGAAGACGAACGGGATGGGTTTCTCGGCACCGGTGGCACGGGCGTCATCTCCCTCGCAGCGGGTGAGACGGCACCGTATTCGACTCCCGTTTCGTACGGCTACGACGCGGCTGAGTCGGTTTTTTACTTCCGGCTCGCCGCCCAGCCAGACAGCGAGAAGGGCGACCTCGCCGACCGGTCTGTCTCGTTCGTGACCTACGGCAACGACAACGGGTGGAAAAGCGTCGTGGCGACCGGACAGCTGGAGCGAACTTCTGAAGAATCGGTCGCTACCGAGAGCCTGCAGGGGCTTGAGCGAGTCCACATTCCCCTCATCGATATCTTCGGCACACCCCCGCGGGAAGTGGCCTTCGAGTTCTATCGGCTCGTTCCCGACGAGCTGACCACGCGAACGGAAACGCGAACAGAGCTCTGAAACGCCGTCCACAGTAGCGAACCAGATTCGAGGAATATCTGAGAAAAGTAGGCGGTTGGCGAGCGTCGCTAACTATCAGTCACTGTTTTCACGACGAGTGCCGGGCGACTCATCAGCCTGAGAATGTGGCCGGTGACGCTTGCTAAAAGCGCGCCTAGTTGCTCCACCGATTCGGAGGTAGATATCATTTTCCGCCCGGAGTCGAAGGATGTGAGGAAGCATGATGTACGACACTATCCTCGTTCCGACTGACGGTAGTGGAGGAGCGGAGGCGGCCGCACGACACGGGCTGAGACTCGCGAGCGCCTTTGATAGTGAGGTGCGCTTTCTGAGCGTCGTCGATAGGCGCTCATATAGCGGTGACCTCGCTGGGGTTGATTCGCTGGTGGATGACCAACGTGATGCACTGGTTGAGGGAGCGACGAACAACCTTCGCCCGCTCGAAGACCTTGCCACAGAAACCGCCGTTCCGTTCGAATCGTCGATCGAGCACGGCATTCCTCACAAGGCGATATTTGAGTACGCTGACGAACATGATATCGACATGGTGGTGATGGGAACGCACGGTCGAACGGGGCTTCAGCGTGTTCTCATTGGGAGCGTCACCGAGCGAGTCGTCAGAACAAGTGATATACCCGTACTCACTACGCGGGCCGTCCCGAACGAGCGCTCGTCGTACGAGGACGTGTTGATTCCGACCGATGGTAGTGATGCCGCGAGTGCTGCTATCGATCATGGATTGACCATCGCCGAACGATGCGACGCCACTGTCCACGCACTATCGGTCGTGGATGTGAGTTCACTCGCTGATTCCTACAACGTCGCCCCCATCATTGAGGCGTGGAAGGACGATTGCGAGCGAGCGGTCGCTGAGGTTGCCAAAGCAGCCGAAAGCCGCGATATCGACGTTACTACCGAGGTCAAGCAAAGCACACCTTATCGGGCTATCAAAATGTACGTCGAAAACAAAGAAGTCGACCTCGTGGCGATGGGCACGCATGGTCGAACAGGACTCGAACGCTACCTCGTCGGCAGCGTGACCACGCGCACCGTCAGAACAAGTGACGTTCCGGTACTCACGGTCCGATAACGTCACAGATAGTGAGGCACATCGAAAGGGCCCGTTTTGTGGACTGGCAGATGTTTAAATCGGACATGGTGAGGTATACTGACGGCTAAAAGTTCATGTACCTCTAGCTATTGGTGGCGGTATGGCGGCTCTCGAAACCGTCTCTGCTGAAGACCTCCGCCAAGTCCTGGCAGAGGTCGATGATGCTGATGCCGTACAGCGTCTGATGGCGGCAATCACGTTCAAAGAAATCGGCGATTTGACCCAGGAAGAAGCCGCTGCACTCTATGGGTTTTCCAGTACTTGGGCTTCGAAATGGTTCAACCGTCTCGAACGGCTCACCGACGAGCCATTCGAGGACGTCGTCTACGACGAACCTCGATCCGGTCAACCACCAAAACTCACCGAATCAGAACATCGGCGGTTCGTGGATGACCTCCACGAACCGCCTGAAGAAGTTGGTCTCAACGCGCGTGCGTGGACGGTCCCGCTCGCCCAGCAGTATCTCAACCAGAAATTCGACGTGCAATACTGTGATCGCCTCGTCCGACGGCTGATGACCGAGGCCGGGCTGTCACGACAGACAGCCCGGCCGCAGTACGTCGATGCCGACGAACGTGCTCAAGAAGCGTTCCGTGAAGGCTTCAAAAAAAGCTCACCGATCTGGACGACGAATACACGGTCGTAGCAATCGATCAGACTCGACAAGATCTGGCGAACCTCGTCTACGCGTGGTTTCCTGAGGGAGAGCGCCCGACACTGCCGATGTCGGGCGCATGGGGGAGTCTGAAATTGCTGGGCGGAATCACTGATGACGGAGAGACGTTCTACCTTCCGTGTGAGGATAATTTCACGAGCAATCTCTCGGTTCGACTACTTGATGCACCCCAAACTGAATTCGGCGAAAAACTCTGCATAGTGCTGGATAACGCACCGTATTTTACGGCGAACAATGTCAACGAATTTGTCGAAGACACGCCTCTCGAACTGTGTTACCTGCCGCGGGGTTCACCGGAGCTGAACCCCGCCGAGGAATGCTGGCATCAACTCAGCCAACGTCTCGGTAACCAGCTCTTCGAGGAACTCGACGAACTTCGCGACGCTGCTCTCACCGCGCTTGATTCGATCGAACCGCCGAGTTTATCCTCGTATTTGTGTCTGTGAGTATATCTCGCTGAGGGCCTGCCCAAGCAGAATGTCGCGGCGCTTTCGGATACCCGCGAGTATCTCAACGAACTGATTGAGTGGCAGCAGCGGCCGGTTGAGAACGACGATCTGTCGCAGGCGGCGGAGCCGGTCGGCGACGAGAGCGATGGGAGAGAGGGAACGGTGGTCATGGAGAAAATGACCTGCGGCGACGAGACGTGCAAGTGCATAACTGGGGGGGGGGGAGAAACACGGTCCGTACAAGTATCGCTACTATCGCACAAGCGACGGCACGCTCACCTCCGAGTACATCGACAACGAGTGATACTGTTCATATTTTCTCTCGCTTCCCATCCGACCTTGTGTAACAGTAGTGGATCGGGATATACGAGTTCGTTACATAAGGCAACCGAAAGCCTCTGGAGACGGTGATCGATCGTAACAGTGCCGCCTTTGCGGAATTCGCGCGAGATCACCATCGCGCTCGGCGAGGGTTCAGAGCGCCGATGACCACCGAACGCGCTCGCCGACCTTTGACGAATCGGTTATCGCCGCACCGCTTCGTGCGTGTGGAGCACGTCGCCATAGGCCGCGTGTTCGTCGGCGTCCGCATCGAGCGCCCGGTGCTCTCCCCGCTCGACGGCGATACGACGCGGGACTGCGCCCCACTCGACGGCCGTGACGCGAACGCGACCGTCGGTAGAGCCGAGACGGCCCGGCACTTCGCGGACCACGACGTGCTCTCTGGCGGGGTCGACGTACTCGACCTCGACGTGGCGCGTCGGCCGTTCACCCGCGCTCCAGCGGACCACCGCACGCACGGCGACCGCATAGAGGAATTTCTCGCCGTCAGGGTCGGGTTCGGGCGCGCCCATTTTCGAGAGCGGTTCGGGCGCGTCGAGGAACGTCCGGCCGTGCATATCCGCACCCGAGCGGAGGATAGCGTCGGCGGTCCGGGCGAACCCGTTAGCGAAGCGGCCACTCGCGTCGCGCACGCGACTCATCGGTCCACCCTCACGCCGCTCACTGGGTCAACGCCACTCCCGAATTTGGCATCCCACTGGTAGAGTTCGGGCGCGCAGGTGATGCACCAGCCCTCTTCTTGCTCTTCGGCGCTGTATTCCCACATGTCCTTCCCGCAGCCGCGGCAGAACGCCGCCATCAGCGGCCTCCCGTGTCGCGGACGAGATGGGTCCAGACCGCCCAGTCACCGACCGAGACGCCGGAAACGCAGTCCGGGCAGGGATAGACGCCAACGCCACACGGACCGTCGCAGTCGCGCGAACCGAACGGACAGCCTTGTTCGCGGGCAAACTGGGCAACTTGAGCGATGAAACGGCTCTGTGCGCCGTCGGTAAACAGCGCGTCGAGAGCGCATTTGATGGCGTGTTTGCACCCGAGACCGCGGAATTGCCGGTCCTCGCAGGTGCAATGGCCTGATTGAAGGTCGACCTCGTAGGCCGAACCGTCGTGGGTGACCTCGTAGCTGAGTGGCGCGATGCACTTGGCTTCGATGTCTTGAGCGACCGCGCGTTCGAATCGCGCAGCCGTCAGGGCGATACTGCTTTCCGGGGCCGCATTTGTAGTGGACATTGGCTGTGGACTCCTTGAAACAGCCAGCCCGCGTGTTGGACCACGCGGGCATTCTCTCGCTGAGAACACCCCGAGGGGCCGGTCTGTCTCTACTACAAATTACTATCTACAGTCACATAAAGGTTACTGCTTGTGGTAACGATGACTACTTACAGTAATATTTATAGCAATGCGACCACATACAGTAAGTATGGAAGAAGCCAAACAGGCAATCGTGCCAGATGACCAATACCGAGGCTTGCTGACTGAACGAGAGCGCGAAATACTAACCGGCGATGCTGATGTGACCGATAACTATCGGTACCGAGTCATAAGCCGTGTGCGGACTAAAATCGAGACTATCGGCCGGGATATGGATGTGTTGGAGGAACAGCGTCCGGACCTGCTCGAAGAACTCCGTGAGGTCGTTTGCGATGAGTGATCTTCGCCGATTTGAGAGCGGTCAGCGCGCGATCGACCGCGAGAGCGGCGATGAGAGCCGGATGTTCGTTCTCGGCGGGCGCGACAAGACCGCCGAGGAGTGCTATGTTGCGGCCATCGACCAGACCGTCGCCGAGGCGAATCCCGAGTATCCGGCGGGCGACCCGGTGGCTAACGTCGCGTTCGTCGAGAGCATCGAGGAGGCGATGGGTATCGACTGGGAAGCCGATGACGTGCTCCAGTTGGGTGCAAGCGAGCGCGCCCGCGCACGGATTCGGATGTATGCCTACCCGGAGAGTCGTCTCGCGCCGGTTGAGGAGGAAAACGATGGGTGACCTTCGACGCATTGAGAGCGCCGGGAGGAACGATGAATGAGGAGAACGAGCACTGGGAGCGTCACGTCATTCGCTCAGTCGAGGAGTTTCGCACCGGGGCGGTTTACGAGGTTCCGTCGCTCCGGCGGACTGGTAGCAGGGCGTGGGAGGTGCATGAGGTGTCGAATAGGGGACTGACTTTCAGCAAGGTGGGCGGGTCGTCCGGCGCGGAACTCGGATGGGACGACAAGCCTGGAGCCTCTACAGATGATGACCAGCCCCGCACGCTTCGCGAACCCGTCGTGGACGGCGAGGTCGTCGAGATCGAACCGCCATGACTGAGAATCTACCGACGCCCGATGAGATACTCGCCATGCATGATGAGATCGAAGCGGAGTACGACCTGAAATACAAGGGTGTTCGTGCTGCGGCCCCGAAAGGCAAGCTCCGACAGAACGTCATCGAACCGGCGAGAGAGTACGACGACCCGTGGCACCGAGCTGCCGTGTTGCTCTTCGGAATCCAGAGCGTCCACGTTTTCGAGGATGCGAACAAACGGACGGCTTGGGCCGTGACGATGGAGTATCTGGATGAGCAGGGGCTTGACGTCGAGTTGCCACAGGATACTGCTGTGATCGAGCGTATCGTTCGCCGCGCCGGGCTGTTCGACACGGACGCACTCGCCGAATGGCTCGAAACCGGCGAGATTGACGAAAGCAAACTGCCGGAGCGTTAAAGATGGAGAAGAACCACACCACTACTATGAGCAAGCCAGAACAGGAATCGGACGACCTTGAAGAGTACCGTGAGCGGGCGCGAGAAACCATCAAGCGCGAGAAAGACGTCCTCGACGCGCTTGCCGACTGATCCCACCCGAACGCTGATCCCCCGGACCTGTCTATGTTCTCAATAGAGCGTAATGGTTATACTACGCCGAGATTCTGCTCCTCCGCGCATCCTCGCGCTGGTCTCAGCTAACCTTGTGTAATAATTGGCCTTTCCACCCATCGGATTTGTACATAAGGTTCGCTGGTCGTCGCATTATCGACCGGACCTCCGTAAATCTACAACAGAGACGGACCGTTGCGCTTACCAGACATCCACCCCTGTCTCGACACGGTCTTCGCCCTCAACCGCCTGAGTCGAGAGCACTGCCGCGAAATTTTCGGTCACATCGGGATGTTCGACGGCACGCTCCAGCGCTGGGATAATTTGGGTGGCGAGCTCCGCGCTGACATCGAAGCTTCTGGTGCAAGCATGGTGATGCGGTGGCTGGAAATCGTCCTGAAGTTCGTCGTTTCAAACGTCAAATATTTCTGTGAATTGCTGTGATTACCATGCCCTATGCCTATTCAACACAGCAGCGTAGGTAAGTTTTATATACCACCCAATAATTCGTCATCCTGCCACAGACACAGTGGTACAATATCACAAACATGGCACAGACAGACACTGCAGTCGATTCCGATGGAAAATCCACCGTCTCAAGCGATCAATCAGAAAGGGGACTCGACCTTTTCTGGGAAGAAACACCTCGCAAAGCCCGTTACCGCTACTTGCTTCACTTTGCCGTGTACGTACTCTTGCTTGGCACGGTCGTCTGGCCGGGCTTCATCGCATTCAATCGGATCGAACCATACGTGCTAGGACTTCCGTTCAACATGTTCTGGGTCACGATGGTCCTCGTGTTCATCACCATCAACTCGTATCTCCTGTACCGCTTTGACGAAGGCAAACTACTGGGAGGCAGTTGAACATGGTCACGACGGATACCCTGTTCATTACGGGAATACCCCTCCTTTATCTCGCTTTTGCGCTCTGGATCGGGCTGCGAAGTCGCGGGGAGGCAGATCAAGACAGCACGGAGGGATACGTCGCCGGGGGTCGGGGAATCGGCCTCCTTGTGATGTATTTCGTCATGAGTGCAAGCATCAACAGTGCTTTTGCGTTCTTGGGTGGGCCAGGGTGGTCGTTTAGCAAGGGTGCGGCTGCACTGTACATTGTTGCATACGGTGGGTTCGGAATGTTGCTGTGGTATATCTTCGGTCCGAAAGTCGCTCGGCTTGGTCGCAAACGGGGCTACGTAACCCAGGCGGGTTTCCTCAGCGACCGGTATAACAGCAAGTATCTCTCCGCGCTCATGGCGATCGCTTCGGTTGCTGCGTTTATTCCGTATCTGGTCGTCCAGATCAAGGGCGTTGCCTTCATTCTCACAGAGGCCAGCAACGGGCTCATTCCGTTCTGGCTGTCGGGGCTGTTGCCCTTTCTTGTGATCGCCATCTACGTACTCACAAGCGGAATGATGGGTGTTGGGTGGTCGAACGTGCTTCAGGGAGTTATGATGCTGGTACTTGCCTGGTTCCTCGGATTGTACCTCCCCTTTGAGCTTCATGGCGGCATACAGCCGATGTTCGAACAGATCGCCAACAGCAATTCCACCCATTTGCTTGTCGGGCTGCCGGAGATGTCGATGCTCCGCTATTCGAGTTTCATCATCGTTTCGGCGCTTGGATTCGTCATGTGGCCTCACCTGTTCATGCGTGCTTACTCGGCCGACAACGAGAAGACACTGAAGAAAACGGTCGCGCTCTATCCAACCTTCCAGTTCATTTTGATCCCGATCTTGCTAATCGGGTACGCTGGTGTGACCACAGTTGACCCAGCCGTACTGAGCAGTCCGGATCGCATCTTGCCGTATTTGATTACAGACCTCGGGATTCATCCCGTTCTCATCGGACTGTTCTTCGCTGGTGCGCTTGCGGCAACGATGAGTACCGCGGACTCGATCGTCCATGCATCGGTGAGTGTTACTACTAGGGACTTCTACAAACCGCTGTTCGATTCGGATATTGGTGACAAAAGCGAGACCCGATTGATGAAACTTGCCGTCTTTCCCACGGTCGGTGTCGCGTACTATTTCGCGCTGTTTAGCCCGGTCAATATCGTTCCGCTACAGGCGGCGGCATACGGCGCGGTGGTCCAGTTCCTCCCGTTGATGCTCGGTGCCTTCTACTGGCCAGGCTCGACAAAAACTGGGGCACTGTCTGGACTGTTCGCCGGCAGTATCGTGACCATCCTCTTTACGTTCATCGTCCCTTCCCCACTGGATCTGCATGCCGGGTTCTGGGGGCTTATCGCCACGACTGTCGTTTTCGTCACGGTGAGCTTGGTTACCGAAGTCGAGGACAAAGAGTTCGCACAAGATATTATTAGAGAATCACGGCCTGCACCATCTACAGCACAAACGTCGGGCGAGAGTTCCTCTGTAACTGCGACGGATGGTGGGGCTCAATCAGACGAGGCGGAGTAAGCACAGTCATCGCGGACGGGACTGTCGTTCGGTAGACGGCTAGCAATACCGTCTGTGTTGTCTGTCACCACGTCCGCCCTGCATTCGCATGAACAGCCGTGAGCCTTCCCGGTTCATCGAGACTAATCGTGGACGATCGCCCGGAGCTTGGTCATAGAGAGGTTGCTGCCCGAAATCGGTAGAACGACTGTTTTCCCTGTCAGTTCATCACTTAACTGGAGTGCCGCTGCAACGCTGCTGGCGGCTGCCCCTTCGACTAACACACTATCGTCGGCGAGCAGTCGTCGAATAGCGGCCCGCAGATCATCGTCTTCAACGAGTACCATCTCCGAGAGATGTTCCTGCATGATCTCAAGCGGAAGTGCGAACGGTGTTCGTGTCTTGATTCCCTCTGCGAACGTCTCAGCATTCTCCTGCATCTCGACGATTCCATCTTTCCACGCACGATAAACCGCATCCGCTCCCGAGGCTTGGACCCCGATAACGTCAGCACCAAGGAGTTTTCCGACAGTGAGTGCGTAGGCTGCGGCACTGCTTCCACCTCCAACTGGATTGATGAGAATATCGACGCCGGGACAATCAACCATCACTTCGAGACCAGCGCTGGCACGCCCGGCGATGAGATGGGGTTCGTTACCGCCATGGACATAACGGTACCCATCCTCTGCAGCCTGCTGTTCAGCGTACTCGCGAGCTTCGTCAACGTCTCGACCGTGCGCGATAACGGTCGCCCCGAGCCGTTCCATATTGTCGGTCTTGGTCGGATTCTTGAGCGTCTCGGGGACGACAATGACTGCCGGAATGTCAAACTCGCGCGCGGCAGTTGCCATCCCTTGGCCGTGATTGCCCATGCTTGAAGTGATGAGCCCCGGCTCGTGGAATTCTTCGTTAAGGTCGTTGACGAGGTTGTAGAACCCACGGATTTTGAACGAACTAGTTGGGAGTGTATCCTCACGCTTGAGATAGACATCGGCATCGAGAGCTGTTGAGAGACTCTCACTGCGAACCAATGGCGTGCTGGGAATGTACTGTCGGACGATCTTCCGTGCCTCGTAGATATCACGAGTCGTTGGTGGGGTCAGATCGTGGTACGAAAAGATCGTAGTCTTATCGGGTGATTCGACTGATTCGTATGATGTCGTCACTCACACCAATATGGACACGGCTGTATTAAGCGCCCATGATCGATTGGAGACAACTGTAGCTGTCGTTTCTGTTAGTACCGACTGGTCGAGAGATCGTTTGATGCTCGTAGTCAGTGAACAACAGTCCGTACTGTCCACAAATACTAATACGACCATCCACAATTTGCATCCTGGTAACTATGAACGCACAAAAGCAGGTCCGCGACTGGCTTATCGATCTGCGCCGTGATTTTCACCGATACCCAGAACCGGCATGGTGTGAGTATTATACGATGGATCGTATCGTTAATGAGGTGACCAATATCGGTGTTGACGAGATGTATGTCGGCCGTGATGCACTTGCCCCAACAGAACGGATGTCTATTCCATCTGATGACGTACACGACCAGTGGCTGGAAAACGCTCGTGAGCTAGGTGCCGACAGCGATTTGCTTGCGGAGATGAGCGGTGGCTACACAGGTGCTGTCGTGACCCTCAAAGAAGGAGATGGCCCAACTATTGCTCTCAGAGTCGATATCGACGGCTTGTATATCAATGAAAGCACCGAACACGACCATTTGCCTGCTGCTGAAGGCTTTCGTTCCGAGAACGAACAAACGATGCACGCCTGTGGACACGACGCCCACATGACCATCGGACTCGGTGTCTTGGAGGCGCTCAAAGAGAGTGAGTTCGAAGGAACGTTCAAACTCTTTTTCCAGCCCGCTGAAGAGCGTGGCAGCGGCGGCAAACCCATGGCTGCGTCGGGCCGTCTTGACGGCGTTGATTATCTGCTCGCGCTCCATGTCGGACTCGGTCATCCGACCGGAGAGATAGTTGCTGGAATGGTCCGGCCACTGGCAAACATCAAATTCACCGCCGAATTTTCTGGAGAGAGTTCACACGCAGGTGTTGCTCCTGAAGCTGGAAAAAACGCTATCCAAGCACTGGGAACGGCGATTCAGAATAGCTACGCCATCCCACGTCACGGAGAGGGCGCGACACGGGTCAATATCGGCCGTGTCGAAGGTGGAACAGCTTCAAACATCATTTCTGATAATGTCCGAATCGAGGCTGAGGCACGAGGTGAGACGACTGAACTGATGGAATACACGTTCAAGCGTCTGAAGCAAGTCCTTCGGCAGTCAGCTACAATGCACGACTGTGATGTCGATTTCGAAATTACAGGTCACTCACCACGGGCTGATAGCAATGAAGATCTCTCTGCGATGGTCTATGAAGCTTCGAAAGGGATTGATGGAGTCACCGAGTCAATCATGCAAGCTGATTTCGGAGGAAGCGAGGATGCAACCTGTTTAATGAACGCTGTCGAGGACAATGGAGGCAAGGCTGCTTACTCGATCATCGGAACAGATCATCCGGCCGGCCATCACAACAGTCGCTTCGATATCGACGAAGCAAGTCTCAGAATTGGTGTCGAGACAATCTGCGATGCCATTGTTCGGGTATCTCGTGAAAGGCCGTGATTGGCACCAAATATCAAAATAGAGATAAGATTGCTCATAGGGGTCAGCAGAGATACTCATAGATTTTCGGCGTCAACCACATCGGCTAGCGACGCTCCAGAATCTTCGACCGATGGCCGTTGCGAATAACGCACTCATCCGAACAAAAGGCTACACCCAGCGATGTATGTCCGAGACGTCCTATTCGACGGTCAAGCGAACGCAGGGCGGAGTCCTGCGTTCGCGGTTCTGGTATCGTCAGTTCCGTGAGATTGTTCTCCTGTTCGCGCTCAACAACATCAAGAAACTCGCCGAGACACTATGATCGTACCCTCGTACCGCATTTTCAACAGAGCAAGTCGGTCGTTTCTTGGACAGCGATGAGTACGGCAATAGCTATCGGCATTTCCGAGCGGCAGACATTGCAGACAGTGACCCGGAACTTTCCGCTGCGATGGTTGGAGCCTATTTGCCGAAGTCAGAGGATGAATCGCCTCTTTCGTCGGGAATCGTCGTGGCACGGCATACGGACTCGCGGAATAGTGCGACGCTCTGGGTCGTTCGTCGGCGGCAACGCTGCCCTCGACGAGCGCTTCTACCAGCTCTATTACGACGTGGACGCCGTCTCGGTCGGCCCGGATGAGGGGGGGGGGGAACCTTCACGGGGCGGACGAACACACCACGGTCACCTCGTTGCTTGAGGCCGCGGCGACGATCTCCGCGATCGCCGTTGAGTACTGCGAGACCGAGGAGTGATCCGATGGCAACCGATTCGAATCCATCACGACGATCGATCCGACGACATCGCATCGACGGAACGAATAGCAACCATAACACACGACACCATAGCCACCGATGACATCCGATATTACCGTGTACTGGGACGACCGTATGCTCGACCACGAACCGCCGACGGGTGCCTCCAAGTACCCCGACACGCCCATCGTCGCAGCCCCTGAAGTCCACCCGGACCGTCGGGAGCGCGTCGAGAACATCCGGGCGATGATCGACCATGCCTTCGGTGACGTCACAGAGACCGTTTCGCCGGCGTCGGCGAGCCGGGCGGCGCTCAAACGCGTCCATGACCCCGAGTACCTCGATTGGATTGAGGCGTTTTGTGCCGACGGGGGAGGTCGGATCGGGGACACGACGACCGGAATGAACGAACACACCGCCGATGCCGCCCGCGTGTCAGCCGGCGCCGCGATTGAGGCGGCCTCGGCCGCGCTCGTGAACGGGGATGGCGACGACGCACTCCCGTACGCGCTGTGTCGCCCGAGCGGCCACCACGCCCAGCCGGACCGCGCAGACGGGTTTTGCTTCCTTAACAACGCGGCGCTTGCCGCCGAGGCGGCGCTCGCTGACGACGGTGCCGACGTCGTGGCCGACCGAGTCGCTATCGTCGACTGGGACGTCCACCACGGCAACGGAACCCAGGAGGCTTTCTTCGACCGCGATGACGTGCTGTTCGTGAGCGCGCATAACGACCACGGCTCTTGGCATCCCAAGTATCATCCCCAGGAAGGGTCGATCGAGGAGGTTGGCACCGAAAACGGCGAGGGGTACACCGTCAACGTCCCGCTGCCGCCAGGGACCGGCAACCGCGGCTACGAGTCGGTGTTCGACCGAATCGTCGAACCGGCCGTCGCCGAGTTCGATCCGAACTTGGTGATCGTCAGTGCTGGCCAGGATGCCGGCCCTGCGGATATGAACGGACGGAACATCGTGACTCGGGCGGGGTTCCGGGAGCTGGGGGCCCGTGTTCGCCGGCTCGCCGACGAGACCGCCGACGGCGCGCTGGCACTGATTCAGGAGGGCGGCTACCAGCCATCACACCTCTCGTTCGCCACGCTCGGTGTCTTCGAGGGCATCCTCAACCACACGGTCGATCTGGAGCAGTACGGAACCGACGACCCCTTCGAATTCCTCGATGAGCCGACCGGACTGGTCGACGACTGGATCGACGAGGCGGTCGAGCGCCATCGAGAGTATTGGCCGGTCGAGTGACCAGAACGCACCGCCCGGTGAAGCGGGAGATTTGGGTCATGGACAACGCAAACCTCCCGCTTCAGCGTCTTTGATTTAGCGACCGATCCCGACGCCGTCTAGTGATTCAACAGAGCCAAATACTCACAAACTTCAGCTCCCACGACCCTGACGCTGTTCGCGATGCGCTCGAAGCGGCCGTCGAACGTGGCGACGTCGAGCACGTCGAAGACGGCTACCAGCCCGGCGAGTGGGACGAGTATCGGTCACCGAGAGCACGGTGAGTCCTATAGGGATTCGCAGTGGTGTTCATACTTCCTAACGTGCCAGATTCGTGACTGACTGAGATCAGCGTGCGAGATACAGAGGCTATATTCAGTACGGCAACAGCTATCTTTGTTCCCGATCATATAGAAGTCGATGAACTCGATGAAACCCATCTCAGTCGGTGACCGGGAGCTGCAGATCTACATCACCCCACTGGAGTCGGACTTTCTCAGGAGCGAGTGACATGGGGACGCTACGTTTCGATCACGTGGGTGTTGTCGTCGATGATCTTGACGCCGTGGCCGCGTTCTTCCTTGATCTGGGATTCGAGCGCGAGGGCGGGATGGTGGTCGAGGGCGAGTGGGTGGACAAGATCAACGGTCTCGACGGCGTCCGAGCGGAGGTAGTGATGGTCCGAGTGCCGGACAGTAGCGGTAAGCTCGAACTCGTCAAGTACCATACGCCGGCTGACAGTGAGGGCGCGCACCCCTTGCCGGCGAACCAGCTGGGCTTCCGACACATTGCTATCGAGATTAATGACCTCAACGCGATCGTCGATGAACTGCGAGACAACGGCTTTGACACGGTCGGTGAGGTCCGTGATTTCGAGGACGCCTACCGACTCTGCTATGTCCGTGGGCCTGAGGGATTGATCATCGAGCTAACCGAGCAGATCGCCCCCAGAGAAGCGAGTTAGGCTGCCGTCCAGCTCCCGACTCCCATATCTGATCACAATGAGCAGTGGGATTGTGGACGAGAATCCTCGCTCAACACCATCGGCGGCTGCGACCAGACGCTACCAACGCTGATCTTCAGCTGGGCTGTGTGATTTGCCAATTCAGGATGCAAGATACGCGCCTTGTATCTTGCACGCTGTTTCTGACAGCTGAGGTGGAATATGCGAAGAGAAAATATGGGGACTTCTGCTAAACACTATAGCCGAGTTGCACCGAGACGTATCCACTCTCCCATCTGGGTGAGGAACTGCCGTTTCCAGTCTTCATCGTTCATCTCGAGCAAGCGCTGAAGGTCGCTCGCTCCAGGTCCGAGACTCGGCCCGAAGCCGCTGTACGTTGCGAGACCGCTCCCGAACGAGATGATGAGCAATCCGATACCGACGATACCAACTGACCACGTGATGTCAATATCGAGCGTTCCGGGTGCCGTAATGAGCGCTCCAACGGCCACTGTTGCCAACCGAGTCGTTCTGAGTGCTTTGTCATCGAGATTGTTCTTGCGCTGCTGTGCGTTCAGCACTGTCCGTGCTTCCTGATACGCGACGGCGTGCTGCGGTCGCGACCATCGCTGACCGCCGCCCGACTCGTCGCCGTTGCTCATTCTGTGGACACCTCAACCCCCCCTCCGGAGAGACGATAAACTGCCAGTCGCTCGCTCGGGTTCTTGATTCGTCGCGACCAGCGCCGTTGGATTGACTTATGTAACAGACGAGCCTTCCAGCCAAGACGAGATGTTACACAAGGCGGGTTATTCACCAATGCCAGTCGATGATTTCGCTGGCTCGCTCGCCGGAAGTCTCTGATGAGGTGGCTTGTGTCGTGAATTCACACTGTCGATAGATTACGAAGAATTTCAGGTAGATTTATCTCCTCGCGTTACAATTATAACGATATGGCAGCGTGTCCGCTCTGTGACGAGTCCGTCTCCGAGGAACGGCCTCGCCACCGCGTCACCCTCGAGATCGAGGACACGACGCGCTCGACGAAACAGTTCATGGGCAACGAAGCCGAAGTCAAACGCTACTGCATCGACCGGCAGCTCTGTCCCGACTGCTGGGACGACTTGCGTACGGATCTCTCGTAGAGTTTCCATTTTCAATTTGGTCAAGCCCTTCCCGCCCACCTTGCCCCGACAGTCGCGCACGAGCGCTACGAACGGCCCCAGTCGTCCAAGCTAACGATTGGGTTCCGTTTCGAGGTGTTCCAAGAATGGATTGACCACGCTCTCGATGAAACACTGTGCTCTCGTTCTTATTGAGTTTCTTGAGATGATTGATAACTATAGGATGGCACAAGACTTTCATCTTGTGGAATGTTAATACTCCGCACAGGTGGATTGCAATGAGCACTCTGGGACGCGTTAAAACAGCATTCACAAGGGCCGACCGTGGCGAATCCGATACATACGAGTGCAAGAGCTGTGGGGCGCGCTTCAGACTCCAGCGGCAGGTATGCCCTGAGTGCGGTGGATATACTTTTGATCGGGTTGAGTGGTCGTCTTCGAGGACTTTGTAACAAGACCCGAAGTAGTTCATTCCGGAGGATTGTCAGCACAGCCACGAGATTTACAACCATTTGCACCGAATATTCGGCGAGGTGAGCCACCATGAACGATACAGCCAACGCGAACAAGAACACGGTCGCGTGCCCGACTTGTGACTCACCGGATACGGTTCAGATTGCCGCACGCGGGCTTCAGTATCTCTGCCGAGACTGTAACAATGAATTCGACTCCAGTGCCGGACCGATGGCGATCAAACTAGGGTGAAAAACACCATGCGCGACACACCCGACGACATGATTCCGACGGTCGCCTGTCCCAGTTGTGAGTCCAAGAACGTTGAGACCCTTCCCGCCACAGGCGCGGACGGAGACCCGGAATATCGCTGTCTCAACTGTGAGACCGAGTTCGACATCGGGGGCGGTGAGCCGCCGTTGGCCGATTCCAACGACCCTCACGCGCCGTAGCTGACGACACTGCAACACTCTATTCGCGCGGATCGCTGACTGCGATCAGTAAGTGAAGCTAATTTCCCGATGAATCACACGCATTTCGAATCAGCCTTCTTCGAGGAGATCATCAATAAATCGAAAGCCGTTGACGAACGTCACAGCGTCATCGTACCCCTCACTCCCGAGTACCGTCTCTGCCCCTTCGCCGGCAGCGATATCGGTCGTATAGATATAGGCGTGAGTCGTGGTTCCCGAACTAAGTGCTTGTGCAGCAAGCGCTCCAAGCGCTGGGTCAGCACGTTCGATTTCGTCGGCCGACCGCCCGTCGGCGTTCGCGATGTATCGCTGGATGCCGTCCATCGTCTTCGAAACTATTGGATTCGTATACTCCAATGGATCAGCAACCTCAACCCAGCCTTCATCAATGGCAGCGTCGATCGGAATCGCTTCTGCTTCGTCGATCTCGCTGTCCTCACTCCCGGTCAACTCCTCGTAGATACGTTCCGGAACAACGAACACGATCTCATTCCGCTTAGCGAAGGTCCGCACCCGCTGGTAGCGCTCGTTCGAGGAGTTTCCGAGGGCGACGAAAAAGCCTGTATCCGCGATATGAAGCGCGCTCACACGTCGAGGTTCTCGGCGTCAACGACGTCCGCCAGCGATGCACCGGAGTCTTCGAGCGAGAAATGCTCGCGAACGATCGGCCGAAGCGCCTGAAGAATCACTTCGGCTTTGAGCTCGGTAATACCGAGATCGTCGGCCACGAGGCGGTGGGTGGTCTCACCCTGTTCACGAGCGACAGTGTGGGTAAGCGCGGTTGCGAGGCCGTGTACGCCGTGACGATCGATATACGAGTCGATGGTGTCGTCGGTCGTCCGGCGTGCGACTGCGGCAATGAGAGCGGGTGAGATGGTGTATTCACGATCGTCGCTGACGGTCAGGGTGAGATTGATCTCGACGGCTGTGTATCGTTGGGGTTGGGTATCTGTAGTAGAAGTGAGAACGCCAGTATCGGTGAGCTGGTTCACGTAAGTGTAGGCAGTTCCTTGGGAGAGATCGAGCACGTCGATGAGTTCGCTGACGGTCGCCTCACCCTCACGGTAGAGATATGCGTAGATACGGGCGAGCTGGGGCTGTTCGAGGAGATCAGCGATCGAGAGAAAGTCGCGAATGATTTCTCCTTCCTGTTGTGAAGCTGTTCGTGACATAGCTAAGCCGCGTGTTTACAGATTATACACAATCGGTAATAAGTTTGTCGGATGGCTGATGGAAGATGAGACTATTGTGCACAATGCATGAGTGAAATCGGTGCAACTGCGCTCAGTCGACACATATACTGACGGCCAAAAATTCACGTAGCTTCAGTTATTGGTGGCAATATGGCGGCCCTCGAAATCATTTCTGCTGAAGACCTCCGCCAAGTCCTGGCGGAGGTCGACGATGCTGACGCTGCACAGCGTCTGATGGCGGCAATCACGTTCAAGGAAATCGACGATCTAACTCAAGGAGAAGCCGCCGCACTCTATGGGTTTTCCAGTACTTGGGCCTCGAAGTGGTTCAACCGTCTCGAACGGCTCAACGACGAGCCGTTCGAGGACGTCGTTTACGACGAACCTCGTTCCGGTCGACCGTCAAAACTCAGCGAATCAGAGCATCAGCGGTTCGTGGATGACCTCCACGAACCGCCTGAAGAAGCTGGTCTCGACGCGCGTGCGTGGACGGTTCCGCTCGCCCAGCACCATCTCGACCAGGAGTTCGACGTGGAATACTGTGATCGCCACGTCCGACGGCTGATGACCGAGGCCGGGCTGTCTGTCGTGACAGCCCGGCCGCAGTACGTCGATGCCGACGAACGTGCTCAAGAAGCGTTCCGCGAAGGTTTCAAAAAAGCTCGCCGATCTGGACGACGAGTACACGGTCGTAGCAATCGACCAGACTCGTCAGGAGCTGGCGAACCTCGTCTATGCGTGGTTTCCTGAAGGAGAGCGCCCGACACTGCCGGTGTCGGGCGCGTGGGAGAGTCTGAAAGTGTTGGGCGGAATCACCGACGACGGAGAGACGTTCTATCTTCCGTGCAAGGACAACTTCACGAGCAATCTCACGGTTCGGTTGTTGGATGCACTCCAGACCGAGTTCGGCGAAAAACTTTGCGTCATGCTGGACAACGCACCGTATTTTGCGGCGAACAAGGTCCAAGAGTTCGCCGAAGACACGCCTCTCGAACTCTGTTACCTGCCGCGAGGTTCACCAGAGCTGAACCCCGCGGAGGAGTGCTGGCATCAACTCAGCCAACGTCTCGGTAATCAGCTCTTCGAAGAACTCGACGAACTTCGCGACGCTGCTCTCGCCGCGCTAGATTTGATCGAACCGCCGAATCTCTCCCCGTATTTGTGTCCGTGAGTATATAAACTGCCGACCTACGTGATCAGAGTCAACTCCCCTCGTATGACCCACTTGGCTGCTCGTCCGTTCATTCCTCTTGTTGCGATAGTCGCGACCGCATAGCGGCCGCCGCATAGCAGCAGCACTCGGGTTGCCTCATCTCGCTACGGGTTCCGTAGTCGCACTTCCTCAACAAGAACACCAACCCAAATGCAGACAGTCGCCGGGTCTCTGGTCTACAGTGGCCAGAAGCCCACTCGAAAGCGAATCGATTCGCACACCGAACCAGTATCGATTGATAGACAACGAGTAGCTGTCTCTCTCGACACGCTGGGCTGTATCCTCAATCTTCCGAACTGTGAAACAGCGTTTGAATTCGTCGACAATCAGACGACACACACCTCGTCGAGGGAAGAGATATGAGCCAGCAACAGGATGTAGTGGAGGCCACGAACGCAGATACGTCGTCCCTCTGGAACAACTTGGATTTCCTCCGTCTGCTGTTCGGGCGGTTCGTCACGAATGCCGGGGATAGTCTCTACACGATCGCTGGTACATGGCTGGTCTACGACCTCACCGGATCGAGTTTCTATACCGGTCTCGCTAGCGCGTTACTCCTCCTGCCGCCAGCATTGCAATTCGTGTCCGGACCGCTCGTCGATCGCTGGCCACTCATCCGAACCCTCGTGTGGACGCAACTCGCTCAGGCCGTCCTCATTCTATCGATCCCTGTAGCAGCCTACTTCGACCGCCTCTCCGTTGGACTGGTTCTGGTAACGATTCCGCTTCTTTCGTTCTTGAACCAGTTCGTCTACCCTGCTCAGAACGCGGCACTCCCTCGGATCGTCGCGAAGACCCAGCTGACACGTGCCAATTCGGCGTTTTCGTTCGCTAACCAAGGAACAAACATGGTGTTTGACGCACTTGGTGGAGTCCTCATTGCCGTGGTTGGCGCTGTCTCCCTATTCGTTCTTGACTCGATCACGTTTGTGGTAACGGTCCTCTCGTTCGTCGGTGTCCGGGTCCCCGAACGCTCCGACACAGGTGACCAGGAGGCTGAAATTGATGTTTCCGGATACCTGTCTGACCTTCGAGATGGAGTTCAGTGGCTCCGGGGCACGGTGTTCACCGAAATGATGCTTACCACAGCGGTCACCAACTTTGGGACGGGTATCATGCTCGCCGTACTACCGGGGTTCGCAACCATTCGTGGCGGCTCAATACTCTATGGGGCGCTGCTCGGAGCAATCGGTGCGGGTGGTCTCATCGGCGCGCTGATCACTTCCCGACTGTCCCACATCAGATACGGCACTATCCGAATTATCGGGCTCGGAGTTGGATTCTTCCTGTGGATTGGTGCGGTCTACTCCCCGTGGCCAGTACTTACAGTGGTCTTGTTTGCGATAACTGGGATTCCGATCGGTGTCACGAACGTGATGAGCCAGACGCTCATTCAAACGGTTACTCCAGAAGACCTTCTCGGGAGAGTCACATCCGTCGATGCGAGTGTCTCGACGCTCACGGTACCGATCGGTTCATTCATCGGTGGAGTTCTGGGCAGTGTGGTAGGTGTCGTTACGACGATGGCCGTGATTTACTCGCTCAGGGATGGAACGCGACGAAAAAGGCGTTCGAGAAGTTCGAAGGTTTCGCGTGGGCATACGAAGGGCTCGAACAGCCGTGGATCGTCCCGGCCGACGTCCACTATTAGTCGTTTGTCTCCCAGTCGGCGACATCGTCCCACTCGACACGATCCCAGCGGAGATCCTCGGCATCGTTGCCCTCTCGATGCTTGAACATCATATAGCGCGTGACAGCAAGGTAGTGTTCGACCTGCTCTCGCCGTGACTCGTCCAAATCGAGTTTCTCCATCACCTCTTGTGGAGTCGCTCCGTAGCGGTCGTTGGTGTATTCGGCGAGGCGGGTTGGAAACGAACTCACCATACTTGAGATAGTGGCTGAGCAAACGTGACGGTGTCTCTCCGCTGGCCAGTGTCGCGGCGGTTGTGGAAAGCAGCGAAAACTGCGATGCGGACAGCAACGGCGCTGCTTTACCTTATGTAACAAAGAGTCGCTCCGCCCACTCCAGTGATTACATAAGGCCCACTGATCATCGCCTCGGTCGCTTCACCTCTTTCCCACCATTGGGTCCTGCCGTGGAATCTTTGTGTTCGCGCTGAGTAGCGCTCACCCATGGAACTCTCAGCCGAAGATTACGAACCCCGATTCCTCGACCGGCCATACGCCCACATCGACGGCGATCCATATCCCCCGCCCAGCAAGGAGATGCGTGCGATTCTCGCCTGTCTTCCCAAAGCCGGTGTTGCGCCGACGGATCGCGAAGCACTCGCGAACGATATTGTCTCGGCGCTCCACGAACTCAATGTCGACCCCGTGAAATTCGGCGAACTCGTACGCCCGAAGTCAACGGAATACGTTTCGGTTCCGACGCCCGGAGACGCGGCGGCAGAGGCCACGTTCGACGCTGACTACCAGTACGAATACGAATTCGAGGGAGATACGGCGACGATCGAGCTAGCTGCCCAGTCTGAGACGGCACTTCACGAACCACAGGTCGGTTGGCGGGTCACAGCCGGCGCGGGTACTGTTTCCGGAACCAACGGCTGGCTGGGCTCGCTCAACGGCAATGGCTTCGTTGAGCTCCTTGATGTGAGTGAGGCCGTCCACTGGGATGACGACCCCGAGTGCCCGATCATCGCCGGAACACGCTTCGAGAAACTGCCCGTCCCCGGTCGGCTCGCACGCGAACTGAACGACCGCCTCGACGAGATGGGGACGCTCACCTCGCCGAATGCGGATGCTGCGCTGGGCAGCGATCCCACTGCCTTCCCCGCAACCATCAGCGATCCGGCTATCTCCGAAGACCACTTTCAAGAACCGTTTGCCTGGGACGCCGACCGACTTATCATGTGGTACGACAACAACGATTCGAACTTTTTCGAACCCTCTCCTTTCCAAATCGAGGATGGGATGGTGATCGCCCGGTGGAACGACCCTCAGTATCAAGACCGCGACCTCCCGGATTCTCGCGAGGAATTCATCGACCAAGACGAACTGGAGCGCATTTCTCCAGACACACTCACTGCTTCAGGATCGATGTGAGACCTGGAATCTGGCCAAAACCGACTGCTTTCTCGCTGTTTGTTCGAGGGAAGAGTGTTTGATCTCAGCACGCAAGGACGACACTTGGACCATCATTGCACAACCCCCATTCTTTTATATACCCCTCTCCCCCATATTGCACGACCGTGTGAACAAATGATCCTCTCCGAGTGCTGAGGTTCACTCGTCTTCCTAGGGAGGTTCAGAAGACCGTTACTTTACTAGTTAACGACTAGTTCTAGTAGTAGTATAGTACCTTTCTATACCGGCAAAAACGGCAAACATGATACTGCTATGACTGTGAATCCTGAAAGTCTACGAATTGGCGACAACAGACGCTCTCTCCGAGCTATTCTGGATTCCTCCCGTGTGATACCAGGTGATTATCGTTTTCGTGAACACTGACTCATTTCCAAGAGTGGTTGTGCAATATGGGGGGAGGGAGTATATAACCGAGACCGGGTCATGCAACCCACCCCCCGGTAATGTAACGGTGGTTTTATCTACGCTATGCGCCAGTTGGTGGCATGTCCGGGTACTCTCGATCGGTAACTCCTTTCGAGAATCCGAACGCTCTTGAGGAATCGTATCAACCGGACGAGATCCAAGGTCGGAGCGACGAGACCCACGAAGTCCAACGGGTCTTCCAGCCTGTTATTGACAACGAACCGCCTCGCAACGCATTTCTGTATGGACTCTCTGGTTTGGGAAAGACTGCGACGACTCAGTACGAGCTCAACCAGCTTGCTGCATCGGCTGAGGAGTACAACGACATTCGACTCACGACAATTCGGCAGAACTGCAACGACCTCAATTCGTCGTATCAGGTGGCGATTACGCTCGCCAATCAGATCCTTCCGCCAAATTCTCAGTTGCCTCGATCGGGGCTCCCGGCTGGTCAGATATATGAGACGCTATTCGAGCAAATAAATCAGTTGGGGACAGCAGCCGATGACATTCGAGATTATGTCATCATCGTCCTGGATGAGTTCGACAACATTGGGTCGAGTGACCGCTTGCTCTACCAAATACCACAAGCGAGAGCGAACGACCGCCTGAACAATGTCTGGCCATGCCTGATTGGGATCAGTAACGACATCACCTTCAGGGAAAATCTCAGTCCCAAGGTTCAATCCTCACTCTGTGAGCGCGAGATCACGTTTTCCGCCTACGACGCTGACGAACTCTCTGCGATTCTCACTCATCGGTCCCAAATCGCTTTCAAAGAGGGAGCAGTTGATACGGAGGTCCTTAATCTCGCAGCAGCCTATGGTGCTCAGGAAGGTGGGGACGCGAGATACTCCATCGATCTCCTGCGGAGCGCTGGTGAAATCGCGAAAGCGGAAGGCAGAGAAACCGTCGAGAGACACGACCTCGAAGAGGCACGCGACGACGTGGAACGAAACCGAGTCTCGGAAACACTCTCATCGATGGGGATTCACGAGCATCTGGCCGCTGCGGCTCTCTTGTACCTGAAATACGAAGGCGAAACTCCGGTGGTGAGAGCAGACCTCTATCCCGTTTATCGAAAATTCGCCGAGGAGATCTTGGGAGACTCAAACAACATGCGCCGACTTCATTCCCATCTCGGTGATTTAGATATGCTGGGTCTCATCAGCCGAAGCAGAATCATCACGCCAGAAGGTCGAAAATTTGAGTACCGAATCGACTCGTTGCGGGCGAGTCTCCTGTTAGAATCACTCCAATCGCTTGAGGTTCCGGCGGTACCCTCCGATAGCAGCCTGATCCCGTCGGATCTCCACGAGTTGATCATTGACGAGGGCTGAGCGAACTCCAGTCACAGGCTCACTACTGGTGTTTCAAACCGCAGCCGGACAAGTACGATCGCTACGATTTTCAGGTGATGGCCCTCGATGAATCCATCGACACGTTCGCAAACGACTCCTGAAAACATCTTTCCTCCCGCCCTTCAGAACAACTCCCAATGATACCTGTCTCAGTCGACTCCGACGGCGGTGTATCGCGATCCAGCACCGCTGTTCGGCTGGTGATGGCTGTTGTGCTCGTTGCCGGCCTCTTCTTCCAGCGATTCCAGTTCGCCCTTCCGATTGCTGCGGCAGTGTACGCGCTTCTTGAAGGCTACCGCGTATACACGCTAAGCAATCAACGCAGCGTCGAGATGCCGGAGCTGGTCAGTCGCTCAGGTGTTCTCCTCCGGCGAGTGGAGATCTGGGCCGCGATCATCTTCACGTTTGGATTTGAGCTTCTGATCGGCAGTCTGCCGCTACTCGGCCTGCTCGCGAGCGCGCTTCTGTACCTCGGTGGCCTGTTCACCCAAGTGATCCGCCATCAGCCAGAGCTATAGAGAGTAGCACTGAGCTTCGGAGTTCTCATATCACAGGCTGCCGACTCGTTGGAGTCGGCGTGCGAGATACAGGGCGCGTATCTTGCAAATTGCCCGCACTCAATGGCGATGAGTTGCGAACACCCCGCCTCACGAGTTCTTCATCGGTCTCGTAGGAGTAGATGGTTGCCTCCCACCGCCGCGAGATCGATTCGATCATTGCACTCCGCACACCTGCCTCATGGACGAAGACGATCCGTTCACTACGCTGATGTGCCGTCTCACTACCCTGTACCGTTCTTGTTCACGGAAGATGTCTTCGAGTACCGACCCAGTTTCGATGCCCACGCCGAAATTCTTTCCCACATTCGGGGCGATGAACGCGACAGCGTTGCTCGCACGCGCAAATTCAATACTCTGGGTCGCCGCATCCATCTCATCAAGGTCAATATCGGTATCGAGAGCGAGAAATGCATTAACGCCTGGATCAACGCGGAGATCCAGAATGATGTATCTGTTGACCCCCGTTGCTCTACCTGCCGGAATCGTTTTTGGGCTCCTGTTCGTAGCGACATACACGGGGTGACAGCGTCATGACCGCAGGTGAATCGTGGCTCAAGGACAGGGGCATCGATGAACTCGAAGAATGCGAAGCCACACAGGACGACGAATACGTGTTGCTTCAGCACGAATCAAAGCGTAGCGATGAATGGCTCAGATTCGAAGGCGAAACTGTAGAAATCCGTCGCTGAAAGCGTTTTCTTCTGATTTCTTTGTTGAGCTTCGAAGCAAGAACAGCGAAAAGCAAGAACACAAATCCCCAACAAGCAGTTTGAAACTACTAAAAACAGATGTTTCAAAGCGTGAAAGGCACGAATCGTCGCAGCAGCCAATCTGATGCTTTCTCATTCTATTCAGGAACTTACTTCGATCGCTCATCTGTAGGAGATTGTTGATAGAGTCTCCCCGATCAAGACGGGACCCGATATCGGAGCTCGGGATGATTCTCAGGGTGGATATCAGCTCACTGGAAAACCGATTGAATCGCAAGAGGGCTCTCTATCAACAATGCATTACTCAGGAGCGTACCTCGATTCTAGCCGCAGCTATGCGATTGTCTTGTATAAAGACGAATGGGACAGAACCATGCTGGTTCGAAGGGTTGCACGTGAAAGCAATTGCGGTATACGATACTCAGCACTTTACCTCAATATGAGTAACAAAAACAACATCGATATCAAGGCTGACGATGGTGCACAGAGGACCAGCAGCGCTCGACAGACCGGAGTTGACGCCCAACAGCCCAAGGTCGATGCGAAGTCGGATCGCGGAGCATCCGGAGCGGTCGAGATCGATGATCTGACAAAAATCTACGATCCGGATGGTGACAGGGTTGTCGCTGTTGAGGACATGAGCCTCGATATCGGTGCCGAGGAGTTCGTTACCATCCTCGGTCCGTCAGGATGTGGGAAAAGTACCGTGATGGAGTGTGTAGCGGGCTATCTCCAGCCGACTGAAGGTGAGGTTCGAGTCGACGGCGAGCGCGTCACGGAACCGAATCCTTCCCGCGGCGTAGTCTTTCAGTCGAACCGACTCTTCCCGTGGAAAACCATCGTCGAGAACATTCGATTCGGCCCACAGATGCGAGATGATGTCGATGACGAGCGTGTGGCGTCGCTCATTGACGAGATGGGACTCGAGGGATTCGAAGATTCCTATCCACACGAACTCTCTGGTGGCATGCAACAGCGAGCTGAACTCGCCCGTCTGCTGGCGAACGACCCAGATATCATGCTGATGGACGAACCGTTCAGCGGGCTTGATGCAATGACGAAAGAGCTGATGCAGGAAAATCTCCTTGATGTCTGGGAGGATGAAGATCGGACTGCACTCTTCATCACCCATGATGTCGAGGAAGCCATCCTGCTCGCCGATAGGGTTGTAGTAATGACTGCTCGCCCAGGACAGGTCAAGGAGATCCTTGAGGTAGACTTGGAGCGACCACGCTCGCTTGAGATGGTCACCAGCGACGAGTTCACGCAGGTGAAACGACGCGCGCTTGATCTTATTCATGCTGAGGCCGAGAGTGCGCTCGAACAGGCCGAGTCCCAATAATGGCGTTCGCTCATGTGTAGCATATTGTTGATGAAACTCCCTCTTGGGCACTGTCTAGATAAGCGAGTTCGGGCGAGTGAGTGTAGATCTCTGGAGAATTACTTCGAGTTCAGACGAAGATTCTTGAGCAACCGGCTGATCGCCTCTCCGTCTCATCACTCGCCGAATCAGCTCTCGTCTCTTTCCATTTCTCACTCCGACCTCTCAAACCCTCGAAATCGTCCGATCCGTCTTAACTAGACAGTGCCGTTTTCTATCTCATCTCAATTATTCAACCTATCGGAATTAGCCAACCCAGTTTAAACAGATAGTATCTTTACATGAAAATTCACACAGGATATACCGGTCTTTCCCTTGGTAGACATGATATCTGTCTTGGTGCTCAGTCGAAATTGTCCGATTTTGGTTAGTGGAAATGTATTTCGCAGATTTATCTCGTGAGTTCTCTGTTCTATCGAGCACACCGTTTTACGGTCGTAGCGCGAACAGTGCATATGCCAACCTACATTGCCCAAATTGCCGTGAACGAGGACGAATACCAGAACCCACAGGAGTTGATATCGATCTGGGGAACCATCAAGCAGGATATCGAAGAGATTGGTGGTGACATCCTCCAGACGTATGCGGTTCTCGGTGGCTACGATTTCCATCTCGCTTTCGAAGTCGAGAGCGGTGAGATGGCCTTCCAAGTCTCACAGGCCATCGAACGGCATGGTCTCGATACGGAAACGATGCGAACGCTCCCAGTTGAGCGCATCGGTGAACTCGTTGACGATATCTAATTCTACACGGTCAATCTGTTGTTTCTATATAGTATCTGATTGAGCATGATCGTTGTCTTCATCTGCATCAAATTCCTCGCCACAGCTGACACACCGATACATACCAACAGCACCTCCCTCAATCCGCTCAACATCATCTGAATCGCAAGCAGGACAGGACGGTCCGCCGATTCTAGGGTTGTCATCCATGGATGGATCTCTGTAAGATGGGCGTTGGGAATAAATTTCTCGGTGATACTATTTTCTCAGCCCCTGAAGTTCCGTATGAGACAAGGATCCTTCGAAGCCGAGTTGAGCGGTGATAGCTAGCCTCCTGACAAAGCCGGTCAATTGGCCGAGTTAACGACACGAACCGGGAAGGCTTCGGCAGCGGATGTGCACACGAGTCCGCGGCTCTCGTGTTTCATCGAGGAATGGTGGTTTCGCAGCGTGAAACCGGTATGATGCGTCGATCATACTAGTGTAGTTTCTACTGATGGGAGATGGTGGATTATATAGAAAAATAAATATCATTCTGCCACAATATGGATCTCATGAGCCATCAAATTCCGGACAAACAACTCACCCAGTCTCTAATTTTCATCGCAATACTGCTATTTGTGATTCCTGCGATCACTACCCATCTTCCACTCGGAGAATTAGCGAAGGGAGTCATCACGGTCTGTATTTACGCTATCGCGAGTCTCATTTCGTGGCGATTTGGGAGACTCCGCGCAAGTATCGGCTGGCTATTTTTTGCACTCAGTATGTGTGTATTGCTATTTATCGGCGTAAATAACGACCTGCCGGCCCTCATGGCATTTTTCGCTTGTTTAGTGGCTGGATTCGGTCTTGTTGTTTCCGAAGGGCTTGTTGAGACGTGATCATTCACTCTACAGTGCACTGGTCTCCGTCCCAGTCGTACTCGGTGAGGAACTTATCGAGTGCGCGTTCGCTTTTGGCTGGAAGAACGTGGTTCGAGATGCTCTGAACGGTCTTGTTGCTGGCTGCAAGAAGACCTGTCACGTAGGTCGTGACGTGGTGTTTTTGTCTCATCGAGAAACACTCCAATCAGTCGATTGGCTCAGTACAGGACAAAAACGACATGATCGGTAGCATCAGTGTTTCACCTGCTCTCTACGTGCTCAGGCTACATAACGTGCGAAGTCAAGTATATAGAGTCGTTAGGCTACACTGCAATCGAACACGATCCTACTGCTATAACGATTCCGTAAAGCAGGAAATTCTGTACTGTTCGTCAATCGATGCAACTCCTGCTATACTCAAAAGCCTACCCTTGAAAGCTGAACCTTCAACAGGCGAGACCACAGAGTATCCTCTGATGATCAAAAATGGATCAAGATGAGTTCCTCGATGTCGTTCAGCGGCGTGCACAAGTGAACTCACGCGATGAAGCGTACACCATAGCCCATGCAACACTCTCAGTTCTCGGTCAGCGTATTGGTCAGAACGAAGCTGAAACCATCGCTTCCCAACTCCCCGAAACATTTGCTAATACGCTCACATCTGAAAACGAAACCACCGAAGAATTTTCAGCAAACGAGTTCTCTGAACGAGTTCATCGACGACAGATCAAGGAAGAACACTTCAGTGTACCACCTACTGATCGGCATGTCCGCGCTGTAATAGAAGTAGTTGGTATTATTACTGGAAATACAGTAGATGATCTACGCAACCAGCTATCCGCTGACTTCGAATCACTCTTCGAACCAGTCAATAATGATACTCACCATTCCGATGAACTAACTGGCTGAGTGCTCTGCGCGATTAGATGCTCTTTGTGAACAGCAATGCGCACGAATTTGATGTGGCCGCCAATCACTTCGTTATCAATCTGAGGAATGGCGCTACTCGATCAGTCCCGGGGCGTATGTCCCGCGAAGCTCGGTCTCGTCGATGATATGGGTTCCCAGCGCTTCGCGAAGGTCGTCTTTCGACGCACCGGAATCAAGCTCAAGTTCGGTATCGAGCGCGTAGAGCCGGAAATGGTAAGTATGCTCTCGATCAGGGGGCCGTGGGCCGCCGTAACCCGTTTCATCGAAGTCGTTGGACCCTTCTGTGGCACCCGACGGCGGTGACCCCTCTTCAATTCGAGAAGTCTCTGAGTCGATGTTCCAAATGAGCCAGTGGTCCCAGATTTTGCCTGTTGGTTCTTGGGCGTCGGGGTCATCGACGACCAACGCCAGCGAGGCAGTCTCGACCGGTATCTTTCCGATCTCCAGCGGTGGGTTCACGTTCTCGTTCTCGTAGCCATACTTGTCGGGAATTGATTCTTTGTCATCGAATACCGGACTGGACAATCGCATAAACATGGTTTGCAGCCGCCACTTGCGAGAAAGTTGTGGCTGCGACTGCAACCCGATCAGCACCAATCTGAGTACGTCACCAATTCTCGACCAACTAGCTCAGAAACTCCGAGGCAACCGGTTTTCACTCACCAGTCGACGCTTGGGACGGTACTAAGAGTGAATGATGTCTGGCTACGGACACCGGCTCTACCGCAATCGAGTTCATAGGTAAGAGTTATCGTATGCTTCGGCCGACCGCTCCGCGTGGACGTTGCTGCAGTTGGTACATTCGATTCGGCCCATGTCATCCATCGATGTATCTAACGATCCACAGTTAGCGCAGTAGTAGCCGAACTGATCGGTATGCTCTTCGTCGGTATACGCGACGAGAAACGCCCCTTCGGTACCTGAATCGTCCTCAGTCTGATCGATATATACTTGTTGACCATTGTCGGCCGTTGCAGTTATGACACCGTTCGTCGTCTCTGTATTCGGGAGATCGGCATTAGAGTCCTCTTCTATGTTGAAGTCGCCCGCCGTTTCAGCGTCTGTTGAGCGGTCAGCGTAGACGTGCTCCACGAGCGATTCACCTGCGACCTCGACCTGACGGTCGTCAGTTTGCTCGAACCCGAGTCGCTCGAAAAACTGGTCGCCTTCCCTGTTGGCTTCGAAAGTACTTGCTTCGATGCGTTCGACATCCTGCTTGTGGAGCGTCTCGATTGCAGTTTCGAACAGCCGAGTGCCGATTCCCTTGCCACGATGTTCCGGGTCGACAAACAGCCAGCGAATCGCGCCCTCGCCGTCAGCAAATCTCGCCTCGACGATGCCGCCTATCGTGGTTTCGTCTCCGTTGATGGTGCTTTCCGCGACAAGCGTGATCGAATCGGGATCTTCGAAGGCTTCCGCGAGCTGTTCTTCGCTGAAATCATCTTCAAGGAGAGCTTCGATCTGCTGCGGACTCAGCGCATACGAGGCGGTCAGCGTGCTCTCGATAAGCTCGCGTATTCGTTCGATGCTATCTGTTTCAGGTTCGTGCAGTTCCATGTACCCTGTTTCGCTCTCGATGTCAATAAAACAGCGGAGAATCATTGCTGTCCGTGAACGTCCCGACAGGAGGATAACCTACGAAATGGTATCGGTCGGGAATGGCTACGATCTACCAACCCCCGTCCGCAGCTGCATCGAGATGGTCGAGGACGTTCTCGATGTGCGAAACGGTTGCTTGATCGTCCACCTCCGCACTGAGACTGACGAGTTTCTCTTCGAGTTCGACCACTCGATCGCGGTCTGCTTTGGTATCGGCGGTTTTGTCGCCCTCGGCGAGTTCCATCAGGCCTTCGTTGAGGAAGTTGAGGTGTCGCTGTATTTCGCTATCCGCTGCATCACTAGCACGTTGGAGTTCCGCGCGCAGCATCTACGTCGGTTGCCATCGGGGCCCATCCGGTCGGAAGCCGAATGGGTGTGATGGCCTTGAGAATAATTTGCAGTAACTGGAAAATCAAGCGAATACTGTTAAGCTCTGGCACCCAAACCAGCAGATATGCCGGACGACGAAACACCGGCCAGATGGCCAAAAGCCGAACAGCCGGACGATGAAATGACTCGCTACAGTTCCCAACCAGTCACGGAGTATGAAGTTGTGAGCGGCAAGCAATTCGAATTCGAATTTCCCGACGAAATCACGACCAAGAACGGCGTTCTCACCATCGAAAGATAGCATCACGGAACTGAAACATGCATTCGAAACTCTCTCAGGCGATATTAGAAGCTGAATGGATCGGACTCATTCTCTATATTGTACTCGTCATTGTCGGAGCGGCTATCGTCACGTTCGTCGCGCTGTCTTCAAATGACCTGTTCAGTGCTTTCAACGCTGGTGTCTCACTCCTCTCAGGGTTAGTAATCCTCAGTATAATCGCATATCTAGAAACCCATGTATGGAGTTCCGAATGAATCGGACGTCTCCAATATATTGGCTCTCATGATACAGCTGACCCCCTGAACAAACCTCTGGATGACTGCTGCAAGCAGCGATCGCCGACCAAGGCCGTCTGCTTGGTACGTTTTTCTGTAGCGTATCGGAACTGCGGGCTAAAGGTTAGTTCAGTCTCTGAATGACCTATATTCTCAACGTAACGTCGACTTCCTATCCCGGTTGCTCTTACTAACTCGTTGTTCCGCCAATCTACATAAAAGCGAAGCATCCAGCAAAACCACTGAACAGCTCTCCAGCCCACAATGTGCCTCACAAGTGGAAATCAAACCGTGGCCATAAACTGTTAGTGTCTCTCGCACCATAGAACGAAAATGATGTCTAATTCAAATGATAGGGAGATGGGTGTAGAGCTAGGGGATCTCAACGACGACCTCGAATCGCATGAATACCCCGCGTCAACCGACGAACTCGTTGAGAAGTATGGCGACCACGAATTTGAGCTACCAGGAGGAACAGAGACGTTCCGCGAAGCGCTCGGTCCACTTGGAGACGAAAGCTACGAATCGGCCCAAGAGGTACGACAGATGATTTACAACATGCTCGGTAGCGAGGCTATCGGCCGCGAGGACTACAGCGACCGCGGCTCCGCTCCAGACAACGTGAAAGGGGAATCAGACGAAAAAACGCTATAAAATTGATGGGACTGACCCTCAATAGCTGATGAATGATTCACAACGTGTAGATACAAACTAAGAGGAATTACAGCCGCGAGAGCAGTACATCCGGATCTTCAATGGCCTCGATGACATGCTCCATGAACA